>NZ_JALNUM010000039.1:0-48805 GCF_026540795.1 Methylobacterium sp. GC_Met_2 | reverse complement strand
CGCAAAGCCCTTCGGGAAGCCGGTGGGAAGGCATCAAGCGGCGCGGCGCCAGGCCGGGAACGGATCCGGCAGGTCGCGGTAGGGCGCGGGGTCGAACGGGCCGGCATCCGCTCCGGTCTCCACGAGGCAGGCATCCAGCGCTGCGGTGAGCGCGGCCTGATCCATGCCCGTTCCGATGAAGACCAATTCCTGGCGCCGGTCGCCCCAGACCTCGCACCACACATCCTTCAGACGCTCCCGGAACTCGGGGACCTCGGGCCAGCGCTTGCGCGGCACCGCTGACCACCAGAATCCCATAGCGGAGACCCGCGCCACCGCGCCCGCCACGGAAAATTCGCCGACCCAGTCCGGCCGCGTCGCCAGCCAGAAATGGCCCTTGGCCCGGATCAGGCCGGGCCAGGTGGCGTTCACGAAGGCGTTGAAGCGCTCCGGATCGAACGGCCGCCGGGCCCGGTAGACGAAGGAGGAGATGCCGTATTCCTCCGTCTCGGGCACGTGTTCATCCGCGCCGTACAACTCCTTGAACCAGAGCGGGTGCTGCTGCGCCTTCTCCTCGTCGAACAGCCCGGTATCGAGGATCTCAGGCAACGGCGCGCGCCCATGGTCGGTCTCGACGATCCGGGCGTCGCCGTTCAGGCCACGCACCACGGAGCGGACCAGGGCGCGGTGCTCATCCGTGACGTCCTGCGCCTTGTTGATCACCACCACGTCGGCGAACTCGATCTGCTCCACCAGCAGGTCCACGAGGGTGCGGGTATCCTCCGCGCCCGCGGTCTCGCCGCGCTCGCGCAGGAACTCGGCCGAGCCGTAATCCTTGAGCAGGTTCACGGCGTCGACCACCGTGACCATCGTGTCGAGCCGGGCGAGGTCCGAGAGGGAGCGGCCTTCTTCGTCGCGGAACGAGAAGGTGGAGGCGATCGGCAGCGGCTCGGCGATGCCGGTGCCCTCGATCAGCAGGTAGTCGAACCGGCCCGCTTCCGACAGGCGGCGCACCTCCGCGAGCAGATCGTCGCGCAGGGTGCAGCAGATGCAGCCGTTGGTCATCTCGACGAGCGTCTCGTCGGTCCGCGACAGGTCGGCGCCGCCCGCGCGGACGAGGTCGGCGTCGATATTCACCTCGCTCATGTCGTTGACGATCACCGCCACCCGGCGGCCGTCTCGATTGTTGAGCACATGGTTGAGCAGCGTCGTCTTCCCGGCGCCGAGGAAGCCGGACAGGACGGTGACGGGAAGGCGGCGATCGGGCTGTGTCATCGTGCTAGAGAAATGTTATAGCGTTTCAAAGTCAAGGCCGATGGGAGCGGTCGCGCGCGACCAAGGCGCAGCCATGTTGCAATGATGTAACGTTCGGGGAGCGTCGCGATCGGGCTGGCGATACGCCCTTGCGCCAGCGGCGCATCCGGCAACAATGAAACATTATAACACTCCGTGAGTCTCGATGTCTCCTTCGCGTCGCTCCCGCCTTCTCGCCAGCACGATCCTGCCGTCGACCTTCTGCACGGTTCTGCTGACTGCCTCTTCGGCGCAGGCGCAGCAGGCCGTCGCCCTGGATGAGATCAGCGTCACCAGCCCGAGCCCGATTCAGCCGACGCGGGCGGCGGTCGCGGCCGATGCCGCGGTTCCGGTCGGCGTGCTCCCGGTGGCGACCAACACGTTCTCACCGGTCACCGTGATCACGCAGGACCAGATCGCCCGCGACCAGCCCCGGACGCTGGGCGACGCCCTATTCGACCGGCCCGGCATCTCCGGCACGAGCTACGCGCCGGGCGCGGCGTCCCGGCCGATCATCCGCGGTCTCGACAATGCCCGTGTGCGGATTCAGGAGAACGGCATCGTCAACGGCGGCGTGTCGGATCTCGGCGAGGACCACGCGGTGCCGGTGAACCCGCTGGTCGCCGACCGGATCGAGGTGATCCGCGGACCCGCGACCCTGCGCTACGGTTCCGGCGCCATCGGCGGTGTGGTTTCGGCCGACAACAATCGGGTGCCGACCTTCATTCCGACCAACGGCATCCAGGGTCAGGTGACCAGCGGCTTTTCCAGCGTGGACAACGGTCGCCTCGGGGCGGCCACGGTGGATGCGGGCGGCGACGGCATCGCGGTCCACGCCGACGGGTTCAAGACCGGCAACGACAGCTACGCGATCCCCGGCGGGATCCAGCGCAACTCTTACAACGAATCACAGGGCGGCGCGGTCGGCATCTCGGCGATCGGCGACCGCGGCTTCGTGGGCATCTCGTTCAGCCATTACGACGCGGTCTACGCGATTCCCGGCGGGGTGGCCGAGCAGGACCGCACCCGTCTGACGCCCAATCAGGACCGGGTCCTGTCCCGGGGCGAGTACCGTCCGCTCGACGGCCCGTTCGAGGTGATCCGCTACTGGGCGGGCTACTCGGTCTACCGCCACAACGAGGTCGGGATCGGCGAGGACGGAATCGAGGGCGTCCAGGCGATCTTCAAGAATCGCGAGGCCGAGGGGCGCCTGGAACTGCAGCACGTCCCGGTCTTCACGGAACTCGGAAAACTCACCGGCGCGCTGGGCTTCCAGTCGGACCGGCGGGTGATCAACACCCAGCTCGAATCGTTCCTGCCCAAGACCGAGTCCCGCGCCAACGCGGTCTACCTGTTCGAGGAGCTGGAATTGCGCCCGGGCACGCGGCTGCAGGCGGCCGGGCGCTACGAGGTCGACCGGCTGTCGAGCACCGCCGCCCAGTTCCCTGCCGATTACTTGCCGGTGGATGGGCAGGAGCCGTTCCAGTACGCCCGGACCCGGCGCTTCGCCCCCAAGAGCGCCAGCATCGGCGCCCTGCAGGACCTGCCCTACGGTTTCGTGGCGAGCCTGACCGGCTCCTATGTCGAGCGCGGGCCGACGGGCTACGAGCTGTTCTCGCAGGGGCCGCACGACGCCACCGCGACCTTCGAGATCGGCAATCCGGACCTCAAGAAGGAGCGCGCCCGCACGGTGGAGGCCAGCATCCGCCGGGCCGAGGGGCCGTTCCGTCTCGACGCCACCGGCTACTTCACGCGCTATACGGGCTTCATCTACCGCAACTACACCGGGCTCAGCTGCGACGACGATTTCGCCTCCTGCGGCACCGGCACGGAAAACCGGCAGATCGTCTATCAGCAGCAGAACGCCACCTTCTACGGCGCCGAGATCATCGGTCAGTACGACCTCGTGCCGGTGGGCAACGGTTTTGCGGGTATCGAAGGGCAGTTCGACTTCGTCCGCGCCAAGTTCGACGACGGCACCAACGTGCCGCGGATCCCGCCCTACCGGCTCGGCGGCGGCGTCTATCTGCGGGCCGATGGCTGGTTCGCCCGGGTGAACCTGCTCCACGCCTTCAGCCACGACGCGACCGCCGTGTTCGAGACGCCGACCCCCGGCTACGACGATCTGCGCGCCGAGCTGAGCTACACCAAGGCCGTCGATCCGGCGGTCTATGGGGCGAGCGCGATCACCCTCGGAGTGCAGGGCCGGAACCTGCTGAACGACGACATCCGCAACTCCACCTCGTTCAAGAAAGACGAGATCCTGCTGCCGGGGCGGAACGTGCGGGTGTTTTTGACGGCGCGGTTCTGACGGGCCTGCACCAGCCCGGCCGCGCGGCTGCTCGACAGGGGTGATCTGGCGCCCCTGTGCCGTCCCGCGATCAGGTCGGCGCAGCGGACGTCGCGGGAGGACTGGTTCGGCTCAACCCGCGGCGTCCGCAAGAACGGTCCGGAGCCGGTCGTCGAGCTCCCGGGCGACGCTGTCGACCTCGTGGTTCCCGAACTGCCCGAAGGTGGTGGCCGGGCGGTCGTACTCGAACGCGACGCCCCCTTCGGCATCCTCGCGCAGGAGCACCCGGATCGGCGCGTAGAGGGCGGCCGAGAGGACGTGCCGGGTCATCCGCGCTGCCGTCAGCGGATTGCCGATGTCGTACTGGATGGCCTTGCGGATCAGGCCGGCGGTGAGGAGCAGGCCGCCATGGTCCCGGGCCCCGAAGATCGACAAGGGCGCCTGCCGTTCAAGGAGTTCGCGTGCCGCGTCCACCTTCCCGTCCTGCAGGAGCTTGGCGTAGGCGTGGTCGAGGGGCGGCACCGACGCCTCCAGGGCGGCCCGCACTGCCTCGTAGGATTTGGGCGAGCGGAGCGTCACGTGATCGATCGCGATCTGTGTCGAGGTGGTCTGCTCGCTCATGGGGTCGGCTCCTGGGTTGGGTTTGACGGGGACGCAGGTCACGGCCGGTCGTCGCGTGTCCGGGTGCGGCCGACGACGGCACGTCGTCAGCGGATCGCCGTGGCCTTCGCCGCCGCCGTCGCCGCCAGGATGATGTCGGCCCAGGTCTGGGAGCGTTCCAGGGCGCTGAAGTGTCCCGTCCGCTCCAGGGTGATGACGTCCGGCGCGGGAACGGCGGCCTCGACGCCGGCACGGTCGCGGAGCGTCGACCAGTCCTTGTCCCCCCAGACGAGCGTGACCGGCGCGGTGATCGCGCGATAGCGGGCGCGGGCGGCGACGAAGCTCGGGAGGGCCTTGAGCAGCGTCCGCGCGGCCTTGCTGTAGCCGGCGCGACCGCCGACCCGTCCGTATTCGTCCAGCAGGTCGGAGGGCAGGCTGCGCGGATCATGGAAGCCGCCGTTCATGATGCCGCCGGTGATGGCCCGGTTCTCCAGCGCTGCGAAGACCGGGCCGACGACCGGCGCCCGCACGCTCTTGATGATGATCGAAGCCAGTAGGTTCGACCGCTCCAGCCCCGGCAGGTAGTCGTAGGTGTTGAAGGCGAAGACCCGCTCGACCGCATCACCGACCTCCGCGGCGAGCGACAGCGACAGCGTCGCTCCGATGGACTCGCCCGCCAGGATCGGACGCTCGATGCCGAGGGTGGCGATGAAATCCTTGAGGGCTGCCCGGAGCGTGGGCTCGTCCTTCGGAGCGTCCGGCCTCAGGTCCGACCAGCCGAAGCCCGGTAGATCGAGGGCGTAGACCGTGAAATGCGGCGACAGCAGCGGGATCACGCGCTGGAACAGGTCGAGTTGGGTGCGCACCGTGTGGGTCAGGACGAGGTTCGGGCCCCGGCCCACCCGGACGTATCGGATGCGGGTCCCATCGCGCAGGGTCGCGACGGCGATCTCACCGCATTTGAGCCAACGGCGGGCGTAATTCTGAGCTTCCAGGCCGAGGGCAGTGGCGACGTGCGCGGTCATGGCGGTTTGGATCCTTCGGCGGGTCTGCGCGGGGTGATGCCCACGCGTGCTGCGATCAAACCTAGACGTCCGCCGGCATATCCCATATGTCTAAGATCCACCTTTTTAGGACATTCGGCTGAGGGGTTTCCATGCCGTCCATCGGCGTTGTGGTGTTCTCCGGCTTCCAGGTCATGAACCTGGCCCCCCTATCGACGTTCGAGTTCGCCAACCTGGAACTCGGTCGCGATTTCTACGACGTGACGTTCCTGTCCGAGGGGGGCGGGCCGGTTCGGACCTCCATGGGGATGGTCATCGAGACCGAGCCCTTCGCAGGCCGGCACTTCGACACGGTCCTCGTCGTGGGCGCGATCAAGGTCGACCCGGCGGCCCCCGGCCTGATCGCGCGGTTGCGCGAGACGGCCTCCACCGCGCGCCGGGTTGCCGCGACCTGTACGGGCGCGTTCCTCCTCGCCGAAGCGGGCCTGCTCGACGGCCGGAAGGCGGCGACCCATTGGGCCCATGCCCGCGACCTGCAACGGCTCTACCCGTCGATCAAGGTCGACGACGACCGCATCTTCGTCTCGGATGGCAACGTCTGGACCTCGGCCGGCATGACGGCGGGGATCGACCTCACGCTGGCCTTGGTCGAGGACGACCTCGGGCCCGAGATCTCGAAGGGGATCGCCCGAAAGCTCGTCGTCTATCACCGCAGGACAGGCGGCCAATCGCAGTTCTCCGCCCTGCTGGAGCTCCAGCCACGGTCCGATCGGGTCCAGAAGGTCCTGGCCTACGCGCGGAGCAACCTCGGGAATGCACTCTCGGTCGAGGAGCTGGCGGAGGCGGCCCATCTGAGTCCGCGCCAGTTCAGCCGCATCTTCCGGGAGGAAACCGGCCAATCACCCGCGAAGGCCGTCGAGAACCTTCGGCTGGAGGCCGCCCGGACGATGCTGGAGGACGGTCGGCATTCGCTGGACACGGTGGCCCAGGAGACGGGCTTTGCCGACCGGGAACGGATGCGGCGGGCCTTCCTGCGGGCGTTCGGCCAGCCGCCCCAGGTCATCAGACGCCAAGCCCGCCATCTCGCACCACCGCGAGCACTCTCCGCCGAAGTGGTGGCCACCGGTTCGGCGCACTAGAGGGCGTCACGACACGGGCTGAGAGCCGTGCTTCATCGCAACCGCCCCGCGAAGCGTGTGGGATCATCCTCACGCCGAGCGGATCCGGCGCAGCCTGCGCCAGCCCGCCACGATCCCCGTCACCGCGATCCCCGCTGCCAGCAAGTTCAGTACCCACTGGGCCACGTCGTGCAGGGGCCGATTGCCGGTGAGCCCCGGCAGGTCGAGCCGGTGCGCGGCGTCGAACATCCAGCGGTTGATCCGGCCCGAGCGGTCCAGGCGCTGGAGGATCGTGCCGTCCCGGGGATCGACGTGGAGCCATGTGGCGGCTGGATCGCCGAAGCGCAGGCGCAACACCGGAAGCGGCCGCGGATCGGTCCCGTGGGGATACCAGTAGGCGTCGTAGACCGCCAGCGGGCGGATCGACCGGAGGGGGCCGTCCGCAAAACCGCCCGACGCGGCCGCCGCGATGGTGCGCGCGTCCAGCGTGGCCGCGCCGTCCGCCCCGACCGTTCGGGGGCCGTCCGGCGCCTCGGCGACGATCCACCAGCGTCCGCCGATCGCGGCGAAGCGCAGGGCGCGGGTATTTGACACGGCGAAATCCCGCAGGCGTTGCGGGGCGAGCGCGAGGGCCGGCAAGGATCCGGCATAGGCGGTTCGCAAAGCAGCGGGCGGGCTGGTCGACGCGAACCAGCGGTTCGGGTTCATGGAAATCCAGCCGCTGACGATGAACACGCTCAGCCCGAAACCGCCGGCGAGGCCGAGCAGATGATGCCAGCGCGCGAGCCCGCGATAGGGGGTCACGGCCCCGCCCGCGTAGCGGCGCCGGAGGCGCAGGCGCCAGATCCCGATCGCGCCTCCGCTCAGCGCGCCGAGGGCCGCGAAGCCGGAGAGCCACAACAGCACCGTCCGCCACAGCTCCGCGCGGGCGCGCAAAGGTGTGAGGTAGATCCAGTGCGTCACCGCGCCGACCCAGTTCCAGCCCCGTTCGAACCGGGTCGTGTCGAGGGCGACTGCGCCGGTCCTTTGCGAGAGGTAGAGTTCGGTCCCCGCCGGGTCGCCGAGGGCGACTTTCAGGAAGGGGCGGAGCGGATCGTACCGCGTCGTGACCGTCCATTGGTCGCGATCGATCGGCTCGACCCGCGCATCCGGAGCCCCGTCGGCCGCGAGATGCCGCGCGTCTGCGGGCGTCAGCGGGCCGAGCCGCACGCCGGTCCGCGCCGAGACCGTTGCGCGGGCGCCATCCTGACCGGCGATCCGGTAGACCGGCTCGGCGCCCTGCATCTCCAGGGCGAAGGCGACGGGTACGCCGCCGAGGCCACCGGCGCCGAGCGCGTCGTCCGGTGAGACCGTGACTCGATCCCAGGCGATCGGCACGAGCCGCCCCAGACGCTCGGCCTCGGTGAGCGTCGGGAACGGCACGTAGAGCATCACCAGCCCGGAGCCGATCCACAGGGCGAAGAACAGTCCGGCGGCGATCCCGGCCCAGCGGTGGAACAGCAGCAGCCAGCGGCGGCCCGCCTTGCCGAGCGGCCGCGACAGGCTCACCACGTCACCGTATAGGCGACCTCGACCGAGCGCGGGCGCCCGAGCAGCCAATTGGTCCCGACCCCGTTCACGGCGTTGCCCGAGATCGCGTAGACCTTGTCGAACAGGTTGTAGACCCGCAGGGACAGGCGCGAATCCGCCGTGACCTGACGGTCGAGCACCACGTTGACGAGATTGTAGGCCGGCCGCCGCGCCGTGTTGCCGAAATCGCTGTAGACCTGGCCGACGTTCTGGAGCCCGACGCGTGCGGTCCAATCGCGTGCGATATCCCAGGTCAGCCAGAGATTGGCGACGCGCTCGGGCACGTCGATCGGCTGGTTTCCGGCATACGAGACGGTGGCGCCGTTCACGCTCTGGTCGAACCGGTCGTATTGCGCGTGCAGGAGCGCGAGGTTGCCGTCGAGCCGCCAGCCCGGGGCGAAGAGCCAGCCGAGCGCTAGCTCGAACCCTTGCGAGGACTGGCTTCCGACCTGCGTGGACAGCGTCGGTTGCCCCGGAATCGCCGAGATCAGGTTATCCTTGACGATCCGGTAGCCGGCGATCGTCCATTCCAGGGCGCCGCCGAAGGCCAGCCCCTTGGCGCCGATCTCGACCTGATCGCCGGTGGCGAGCTGGAAGCCGGCCAGCGACTGGTTCAGCGTGATGAGGCTGTTCACCGGATCGGTCGCGACGCTGTACTGGGCGTAGAGCGCGCTGTCCGGCGTCGGGTTGTAGACGAGGCCGAACCGGTAGCCGAGGGCCCGGTAGGTCTTCTCGAAACGCGAGCCGGTCTGCAGATCCTCCCGGTTCAGCGTCGGCACGTCGAGGCGCACGCCCGTGAGGAACGAGAGTTTTTCCGACAGGATCACGCGGTCCTCGGCGAAGACCGAGGCTTGGTTCGTCTGCGTGGCATAGGCCGGACGGGCCCGACCGTTCTGCGGGAAGAAACCCGGATCGTAGCCGGTGAGCGGCACGCTGGTACTCTGGTCGAAATAGAAGTTGTTGGTGTGGCGGAAATCGATGTGGTTCACATCGAAACCGGCCACGAACTGGTTCGGCAAGCCGAACAGGCTGCCCCGGAACGTCGCGTCGAGCCGGTCCCCGACCTGCTCCTGACTGTGGTAGATCTCGAGGTAGTCGCCCCGGTCCACCAGCCCGGTCCCGCGGCTGTAGGAATACTGCTCGACATCGAGCCAGTGGCGCCGGCTGGTGAGCCGGTAGGCGGTGTTGCGGATCGTGATGTCGGCTGAGGGCGACCACTCGGTCTTGAACTGGGTCCAGTTGTCGGCCCAGGTGATCTTCGCGTCGCGGACGTTGTAGTTGTTGAATCGGATCAGGTCCGGGATCCGGCCTTCGACCAGTGGTGTGCCCCAGTAGCGGGCGGGTTCCTGGTAGCCGAGATCGTGGCTCAGCGTGAAGGCGAGGTCGGTGCTCGGCCGGAACAGCAGAGCAGCCGAGACCGCGAGGTTGCGGAAATCGCCCTCGGGCCGGATCCAGCCGTCGGCGCGGTTGCCGCTGACATTGAGGCGATACGCGAAGGTATCGCCGAACTCCGCCTGCCCGATCCCACCGCCGGAATCGAAGGCGAGCCGCGCCACGCCGTCCGTGCCCACCACGGCGCGGGCGGCGTTGATCGGCACGAAGACCGGCTTCTTCGGCACCACGTTGATGACGCCGCCGATCGCGCCGTCGCCGTAGAGCACCGAGGACGGCCCGCGCAGCACCTCGATCCGCTCGACATTCCACGTGTCGAACGGGAAGGTCACGGTGTTGGCGCCGACATAGAAGCGCGTGCCGTCGTAGAGCTGCTGGATCGAATTCGGGCCGGCGAACCCGCGGGACGTGAACGCGCCGTTGCCGTTGCCGGGCGCGGCGATCGTGGTGATGCCGGTGGCGTCCTGGGTCACGGCCTCGGCGATCGTGTCCTGGCCGCGCAGCCGCGCCGTCTCGCCCGACACGATGTCGAGGCTGGCGGGCGTTTCCAGCGGCGTCAACCCGAGGCGGCTCGCGGTCCGGTCGCGGGTGCGCAGGTTGAGTCCGGTCGGGCTGGCACGGTTCGGGTCTCCGCCCTCACCCTCCACGGAGAGCTGGTCGAGCGTGACGATCTCCTGCGCGGCGGCTGGGCTCGCGAAGAGAGCGAGGAGGAGGCCGCCATACAGCGGTGCGGGCCGTCCGGAACGGGTGCGAAGCGTCGATGCAGACATGGAGAACGGGATCCTGGCGCGGCCCGCGCTGCCCACATCCTGTACGCATAATGTAATAACATTACAAATGCGCCGCCATTCCCCAGCCCTGGCCGCCATCGGTGCGCGCAGGCGTCCCGGACGGGCAAAAGCAAGGTGGTGATGGCGTGGACGGACATCGAACAGGTGTCGCGGTCGCGCTTGCTGTGGCACGTCACCGCGAACGAGGCCGTGTCGACCGTGCTTGGGCACAGGCGGCTCGACACCCGTCAGGACACCCCGCCCGACGCGTTTCGCGTGTGACCACGGCTGACGGCAGGTCTCCTGGCTCACGGGTCGCCGCCCTGACACCGTCTTCCCGGGCCTCGCGACCCAGTGACATGGTGGTGAAGGGCTCGCCGCTTACAGTTGCGGGGGCAGCCGCGGCCTCGGGGCGAGCCCCACACCACGTTCCCTTTTGATCCCCGAAGGGAACCGTCACGGCCGAGCTTGGTCGTTTCGACCCTCAACGTCAAGCTTGTGGATAACGCAGACAACATTTGCTGAGCCGGCGATCGAATTCACCGCCCGCTGTGTGATGACGGTGAGCCGGAATCATGTTCTTCTGACAAAGAATTTCTTCTGGCGGCCTTTGATATGTCCAAGATCTTTCATTTGCCGCCTCTACAAAAAATAGATAAATTCGAGGAATCGTCCTAACTCTCTAAGCTATTTCAGCCGCTGATTGCTTGACTGCCAGTGGAGCGCTTGGTAACTGAGGCGCATCTTGATGATCTGTAAGATGTAATCAGTTATAAAGGGGCAGATCATCAGGCGCTTAACTGCAATCGATCTGCTCAGACTCATGTCCATAATGAGTTTGCTGTTAATCAAAACGCACGATCTTCAACGCGAGCACGCGAGCCGCTAGAATTTTTATCCTTCACGCGCAAGTCACGTTCGGCAATCTGGAAGTGCTGGCTCGCACCTCGAAATGGCAAGCACGTTGGTAAGACTTGGGCATCGCTCGACATAACCTGGGGGATTGAACGATGAATACGGGTTACACATTGGCAAAGCCATTTCACCCCGGCGGCTTCGTCCGCCGCACGATCTTCGAGCCACGCAACCTGACGATCATGGGGGCCGCAGCCACATTGGGGGTGACGCGCCAGGGATTGTCCGATTTTCTCGCCGAGCGGGCCAGTCTGACGGTCGAGATCGCCTTCGAGATCGAGAAGGCCTTCGGTTTCAACGCAGAAGAACTCATGGAGATGCAGACGCGCTTCGACCTCACCCTGTTGCGCCAGCGCTACCGCGCCGCCCAGATGCAGATCGTCGCCAAGCAGGCCTCGCAGCCGAGCAGGTCGGGCCGTCGATCGGCCGCCTGACGGCCGCGGATGAGACCCTTCCCGCTGGCAGCCACGTCGCGGATGACGCGGAGTCGTTCCTGAGCAGCATCGAACAGGAACCGCTTCCGCGTCACGCCAGGGCGCGCGTACATTTCAGGGGTGTGTGACGGCAGATCCCGTCGAGCCTGCGCGGGAAGGAACTGGAACGGAATCGGTCCTGCGGGCAAACGGACTGCAACACCGCGCGGGCCGGGCGCATATCTGCGACGAAGCCTTCGATATCAAGATCACGGCGCCTGTATCGTGACACGAGAAACACGCACGTTTTGTCGAAAGGCAATTTTTTGTAAGACGAGATCGGAAAATCTACAAGGTAGAAAGACAATTCGAGGCAAGCACAGATCGACGGGCGGTCATCGAACGGGCCTGATCGTGGAACCTTGCGCAGGGTTCTGCGTAATCATCCGGTCTGCTTCGGAAATCGAGAAATGTCGAAGCTTTCTGAGTTTTGATTTCGGATTTTGGCTCAAAGGATGAGTCGACCGAAAATATATCTCGCGAAAGGCATGCCGATTATGGGCTATCGACTGCAAAATCCCGGTCATCCTGGCGGCTACGTTCTCCGAAACGTGATCGAGCCGCGCGACCTCACCGTCATGGACGCCGCAAGCCTGCTCGACGTGCCGCGTCACGACGTGTTCGACTTCATCAACGAGAAGGCGCCCCTGACCGCGGAGCTGGCGTTCCGTATCGAGACGGTGTTCGGCATCGAGATGGAGACGCTGATGGAGATGCAAAGCCAATTCGATATCGCTGAAGCGCGCAGGCAATTCCAACCGCTCCGGACCGAGCTCGCCGTCAAGGCGAGAGACCCGATGGCCGGATCGGTGCATCCGGCGCCTGAGCCCCCGCAGCAGACGATCATCCGGCGGGGCTTCGCCCGGGCGTAATCCCGGCTGGCCTCGGGTCGGCTGGGTCGTCTCGGAACTCGGCCGCCCGCCTTTGCCGCGGCATGCCCGCGATGCTAGACCGTCCCCTTCCTCGGTGCGCACAATCCCGCGAAGCGGAGGTCGCTGCGCCCGGTTGGTCCGTCCGCAGCGGGGCGGGTTCTGGCAGATTCATGACGACACGATCCCCCTCACGCGGCGGCCCGAAGGGGCGCAGATCCCCGCCCGGTGCGCCTTGGGCCGACGGGCGCGCCCGCACGGGCCCTCGCACCAGCGCCCGCGACGCCGCCGAACGCGCGGCCCGGAACCGGGGCGACGATGCCGGTGCCCGCGACCCCTGGACCGCCGGGGCCGCCGACCGCGTGACCCCCGCGGCGAAGAAGCCGGCACCCCGCGCCGCGGACGGCGAAGCAAAGGTCGAGGCAAAAGCTCAGGCCGCGCCACGGAAAAGCCCGCCGCGGTCCGCAATGAAGCCCGCCGCACGGCCGAGCCCGACCGAGCGGGCCCCTGCCCCGCAGGTCGGCCCGACCCGCCGCGAGCAGCGCGCCGCCGCATCCGCGACCCTCGCCTCCGGGGTGCAGACCCTGACGGTCGAGGCGGACGAGTCCGGCATGCGCATCGACCGGTTCCTCACCGCCCGCTTCCCGCTTTTGCCGTTCACTCGGGTACAGAGCATCGTCCGCAAGGGTGAATTGCGGGTCGACGGCAAGCGCGCGAAGCCCAACGACCGGCTGGAGCAGGGCATGAACGTGCGCGTGCCGCCGCTGCGCCTCGACCAGCCCTCCGAACGGCCGCGCAACCCCGCGCGCGAGCAGGACGACGCCGAGTTCATCCGGTCGCTGATCCTCTACGAGGATGCCGACATGATGATTCTCAACAAGCCGTTCGGCCTCGCGGTCCAGGGCGGATCCGGGACGGTCCGGCACGTCGACGGCCTGCTCGCCGCGTTGACGGGCTCGGACGGCCAGAAGCCCCGTCTCGTCCACCGGCTCGACAAGGACACGGCCGGCTGCCTGATCATCGCCAAGACCCGGCTCGCCGCCGCGACGCTCGCCAAGAGCTTTCGCTCGCGGGCTGCGCGCAAGATCTACTGGGCGCTCTCCGCCGGCGTGCCGCGGGTCCGCCAAGGGCGGGTCTCGACCTACCTCGCCAAGGACGAGCCGACCGACGCCGACGCGCGGATGCGCGTCGCCAAGCACGGCGACGAGGGCGCGAGCCACGCGCTGACCTACTACGCGATGGTCGATCAGGCGGCTCAGAAGCTGTCCTGGCTGTCGTTCAAGCCGGTGACAGGCCGCACCCACCAGTTGCGCGCCCACGCGGCCCATATCGGTCATCCGATCGTCGGCGACCCGAAGTACTTCTCGATCGAGAACTGGGAGCTGCCGGGCGGGATCCAGAACCGCCTGCACCTGCTCGCTCGCCGGATCGTGATCCCGCACCCGCGCACCGGCAAGCCCATCGACGTCAGCGCTCCGCTGCCGCCCCACATGGCCCAGAGCTGGAACCTGCTCGGCTTCGACGCCGCTCGCTACGATCCGATCGTCGAGGCGCCGGAGGCCTGAGACCGCAGCCAGGGCACGATTGCCGCCGCCAGGGCGTCGGGGGCTTCGAGGGGCAGCATGTGCCCCGATCCGTCGATCACCGTCAGGGTCGCGCCGGGGATGCCGTCTCGCAGCTCCCGCGCCTCGTTGCCGCTGCGCAGGGCGTCCTGCGCGGCCGCGACCACCAGGGTCGGGCAGGTGATATGCCCGAGCTGCGCAAGGTCGGACTCTCGGATCTGCCCGGCCTGACGCAGGAAGACCGCGCCGCCGAGCCGGTCGCCCATCGCCCGGATGCGCGCGATCAGGGCCGCATCGCCCGCGCGTGCCGGATGCACCGCTTGCAGGATGGCGCTTCGACTGAGGCCGGCGAAGCCCTGCCGGCGGACATGGGCGACGGCGGCGGCCTTCCGCTGCGCCTGGGCCGGCGTGTCGGCCCGGGCCGAGGTGGCGATCAGCACGAGGGCGCGCACCCGGTCCGGCACGCTGCGGGCGATCGCGCGGGCCACGTAGCCGCCCATGGAGAAGCCTATCAGCGCGAATCGGTCCGGCGCCGCGGCGATGGCCCGGTCGGCGAGGTCGCGAATCGTGGCGTCCCGGCTCGGATCGCCGTACGTGATCGGACCGACCCGCGCGAGGTCGTCGGCCAGATCGGACCACAGGTCGTGATCGGTCATGAAGCCCGGAAGCAGCAGAAGATTCATCGCAAGATCGTCATCCCGTCGCCGGCTGGGCTCGCGCCCGATCCCATCTCCGGTGGATTTCGCATCACGATCCGGGGGCCTTCCAGGGTACCGTATCGGAGTCAGGTCTTGGCGAGGTCTTGGCAAGCGGAGGCGCCGCCTCATATGCTGCCCCGCGCCGCCGTTCCATCGCGGCTCCGTTCCCCGGCTTGAGACCCTGACGCATGAAGCTCGCGATGCTGGCCTGCCTCGCCGCCCTGTGCCTTGTCGGGCCGATCGCGCATGCCGCCCCGGGCGAGGCGTCCAAGCCGGCCGCCGGCGCGAAGTCGGTCGAGACGCCGACGCCGCATTCGGCCACGATGCCGCATCCGGCCACGGCGCCGGCCGAGGCGGTGCCCGCGCAGGCGCGGCCGGGCACGAGTGCCCGGGTCGAGCGCCGCCGCCGCTCCTACGCGGCTTGCAACCGCGCCTCGCATCAGCGCGGGCTGCGCGGGGGCAAGCGCCGCCGCTTCCTGATCCGCTGCCGGCTCGGCTACGAGCGCACCCGCGGTCAAGCCGGTCAACCTGCAGGGCAAGCTGGCGGGCAGCCGGGCCAGCCCGCCGGGCAGCCGGTGCAGCCGGGCCGGAAGCCATGACTCGGCTTGGCGCCCGCCCCGGCCGATCGGCCGGCCTGCCACAGGCCCGATGCCCACGATGAGGCTCGTGGTCTTCGATGTCGATGGAACGCTCGTCGACAGTCAGCACCTCATCGTCGCGGCGCAGGGGCTCGCTTTCGCGGAGATCGGCTTGCCCGCCCCCGGACGACGGGAGGCCCTGTCGGTGGTGGGCCTCTCGTTGCCGCAGGCGTTCCGCCGCCTCGTCGGCGACGATGGACCGATCGCCGAACTCTCGGAGAGCTACAAGCTGGCCTACAACCGGCTCCGGCTCGATCCCGCCTACGAGGAGCCGTTGTTCCCCGGCATGGCCGACCTCCTGGCCCGGCTTCGTACCCGCGACGACGTCCTGATCGGCCTGGCCACCGGCAAGTCCCGGCGCGGCGTCGACCGGCTGGTCGCGCATCACGGCTGGGGCGACTGGTTCGTCACCACGCAGAGCGCGGACGACGCACCGTCGAAGCCGGATCCGACCATGCTCCAGCAGGCCATGGACCAGGCCGGCTGCGGGCCTGAGACCACCGTGATGGTCGGCGACACCACCTTCGACATCGCCATGGGCGTCGCCGCCGGGGCCGAATCCGTGGGCGTGGCCTGGGGCTACCACCCGCCCGAGGCGCTCTACGGAGCGGGCGCCGCCATCGTGGTGCCGAGCGCCGGCGCGCTTGAAGCCCGGCTGTTCGACGCTGCGGCGACGCGTCCCTGACCCCGGGAGGCTCGCGCGCCGGCCTGGGAGGGCCTATCTCGCCCCCATGAGCGACGAGACGACAGACTGGCTCGGCCAGCCGCAAGACGACGGGACACCCGATCCGGTGCGGGCCGCCCGCGGCCACGCCAAGCCCGCCCTGCCCCGCCGGTTCTACACGGAAGCCGGCTTCTCGGAGAGCCCGGACGGGTTCCGGCTGACCCTGGACGGGCGACCGGCCAACACGCCGGCCCGCAACCCGCTGCGCCTGCCCACCCGGGCGTTGGCCGAGCGGGTCGCGGCCGAGTGGGCGGCGCAGGAGACGCAGATCGATCCGGCCCGGATGCCCCTGACGCGGCTCGCCAACACGGCCATCGATGGCGTCGCCCCCCGGCTGGACGCGGTTGCAGCCGACCTGTCCGCCTATGCCGGCACCGATCTCGTCGCCTATCGGGCCGGGGACCCGGAGCGGCTGGTGACGGCGCAGGCCGCGGCCTGGGACCCGATCCTCGCCTGGGCGCGGGATACGTTCGGCGCCCGGGTGATCCTGAGCGAGGGCGTGATGCACGTCACCCAGCCGGACGACACCGTGCGCGCACTCTCCGCCGCGGTGCAGGCGGTGACAGACCCGTTCTGCCTCGCGGGCCTGCACACGCTGACGACGCTGACCGGCTCCCTGCTGATCGCGCTGGCGGTGCTCAGGGGCCGCCTGACGCCGGCCGAGGCCTGGGCGGCCGCCCATGTCGACGAGACCTATCAGGCGGCGGTCTGGGGCCGCGATACCGAGGCGGAGGCGCGTCTTGAAGCGCGCCGTGCCGAATTCGAGGCCGCCGCCGAACTGGTGGCGCTGCAGCGCTGAACGGGCCGGTTCGATCGCGCAGATGCAAACGCGCAACAACCGAAAACTTGCGGGGCGACCGCCGTTCTGTCGGCTGACACCGCGCGGAGACTGATTTAAGGTCCGGGCTCGTCGAATTCGGATCGACCATGTTCATCGCCGGACCCCTGCACTGTGTTTTTGAGCGCGATATCGCTGCGCTCATGGCGCGCATGCAGTCGTGCGATACGCGCCGCGACCGCTATGCCGTCTTCGATGCCCTGGTGGACTTGGAAGATCGCGCGCGCGGCGGAGGGGCTTCGCCCCTGACCTTGCGGAAGATTGCGGAAGTCCGCTTCCTCGTCGGGATCCTGCGCGAGGCGGTGCGTCCCGTTCCCGTCGCGTCCCTGCGGACAATGCTGTGGATCCGCGGGCTCGGAAACTGCCTGAGACGCAGCGGAGTGGCGCCGGACCAGCCTCACGCCGCCGCGGAGAGCGCCGCCTGAAGTTCCGCCTCCAGGGCGGCCGGCTTCGTACCGGGGGCGTAGCGAGCGACGACGCGGCCGTCGCGCCCCACGAGGAACTTCGTGAAGTTCCACTTCACCGCCCTCGTACCGAGCAGCCCGGGTTTGGCGCGGGTGAGATACGCGAAGAGCGGGTCGGCCTCCGATCCGTTTACCGCAACCTTCGCGAGCACGGGGAAGCTCACGTCGTAGCGCAGGCTGCAGAAGCTCGCAATTTCGGCAGCGTCGCCGGGTTCCTGGGCGCCGAACTGATTGCAGGGGAAGCCCAGGACCGTCAGGCCGGCGTCGCGATGTCGGCGCCACAGCGCTTCCAGGCCCTCGTATTGCGGGGTGAACCCGCAGCGCGAGGCCGTGTTGACGATCAGCAACACCTGGCCGCGATGCTGCGCGAGCGGATAGGGTGATCCGTCGGCGGCGGTGACGCTGAAATCATGCACTGTCGTCATGCCCGATCAGTCGGACAAACCGGGCGCCGCCGCAAGGTCGGCGGCCCGGCCCCGTCGCCGCGGGCCTTGGAGCCCCCGCCGTAGTCGGGCGGAGACATGACTCTAACGTGGATTATAGTCATAGCCCGTTGCTTTGTGTAGAGATCGAATAATCTCTGCGATGAGTACCGGCACGGATGCGGGTGATGGCTGACCGTACCCCCGCCTCGACTTGATTAGGGTACGTCGATGCCGCGCTTTCACTTCCATGTCCATGATGGCTGCTCCGTGCTGGATCCGGAGGGGACCGAGCTGCCGGACGCGCACGCCGCTCGGCTCGAAGCCATCCGGATCGCCGGCGACATCCTGAAGCACGACGCACCTCGAATCGCCCTCGGCGAGGATTGGCGCATCGAGGTCACCGACCATACGGGCCTGATCCTGTTTCAGATGACCTTCCTGGTGATCGAATCGCCCGTGATGCGCCGGGCCGCCGCCCTGGAACGCTGAGCGCAACGCGACGGCGTTTGCCGGGGGACAGGAATTGCCGCTCAGGCCGGCACCTTCTCCACGTCGAAGCTCGGTCCCTGCGGCGTCATCCGTTCCCGCGAGACGATGCGCTCCTGCGCCGAGACCACCCCGAGGCTCACGTCGCGGTCCGGGAGGACGACCGTGGTGGTCTTGTTCACGTGAACCAGCACATGCCGGCGCAGCGGCACCGAGGCCGCGGCCCAGCGCTTGAGCTGCCCATAATAGGGCTCGCGCCGCCACGCATTCGCCTGCCCGGGATCGACCTGCACGTTCATATTGCGGGTGAGCGGATCCAGGGCGAGCACCATCTTGGCGCGATCGGGCTTCCATTCCGGCCCGAGCCAGGTCTCGGTCATCCACAGACAGTAAAAGGCCCGGCAATGATCGGGGCGGGTGGCGTGGATGGCGCAGCCCTGCCCGGCCCGGGTGTGGCGGCACCATTGGCCCGCCACGCTCTCGACCGCCGGTACGTCGTAGACCTTGCAGCAGAGCGTGCAGGCGCCGCAGGCGCGGCCGGGGGCGGGCTGGGCGACGAAGGCTTCGGGGCTGAGCATCGGGTATACAGCGCGTCCGGCATGCATCCGACAACGGCCGGAGGCGGGTCCGCCGGGCTACCTGCCGGTGCATCGGGTCGGTAGTGTGGCGGATCCCCTCGGCACGAGGATCAGCCGCCGATGCTCTCGAATCTCGCGACCCGCGACGTCGAAACCCTGCTCCACCCCTACACCAACCTGTCGACGCATCGACACACCGGTCCGCTGGTGCTGGAGCGCGGCGAGGGCGTCCATGTCTACGACACGGAGGGGCGCGCCTATATCGAGGGCATGTCGGGCCTGTGGTGCACGGCGCTCGGCTACTCGAACGCCGAACTCGTCGAGGCGGCTCAGGTGCAGATGGCGCGGCTGCCGTTCACCCACCTTTTCTCGGGCCGCAGCCACGATCCGGGGATCGAGCTCGCCGAGACGCTCAAGGAACTGATGCCGATCCCGACCTCGAAGATCTTTTTTACGTCCTCGGGTTCGGAGGCCAATGACACCCAAGTCAAGCTGACATGGTACTACAACAACGCGCTCGGCCGGCCGAACAAGAAAAAAATCATCGCGCGGCAGAAGGGCTATCACGGCGTCACGGTGGCGAGCGCCTCGATGACCGGCCTGACGGCCAACCATGCCGATTGGGACCTGCCGCTGCCGGGCTTCCTGCACGTGGCGTGCGCGCACCATTACCGGGGCGCTGAAGCAGGCGAGAACGAGGAGGCCTACTCGGCCCGGCTCGCCGCCGAGCTGGAGGAAACAATCCTGCGCGAGGGTCCCGAGACGGTGGCGGCCTTCATCGCCGAGCCGGTGATGGGCGCGGGCGGCGCGATCGTACCGCCGCGCGGTTACTTCGCGGCGATCCAGGCTGTGCTGGCGAAATACGACGTGCGTTTCATCGCCGACGAGGTGATCTGCGGATTCGGCCGGTGCGGCACGTGGTTCGGCAGCGAGGCGCTCGGCGTCCGGCCGGATTCGATCTCCTTCGCCAAGGCGCTTACCTCGGCCTACATGCCGCTCGGCGGCGTCAGCATCGACGAGCCGCTCTATCAGGCCATGATCAGCCAGAGCGAGAAGCTCGGCACCTTCGGCCACGGCACCACCTATTCAGGGCACCCCGTGGCCGCGGCGGTGGCGCTGAAGGCGATCGAGATCTACCGGCGCGACAAGATCATCGAGGGCGCGGCCGCGAAGGCGCCGCACTTCCAGCGCCGGCTCGCGGCGCTGGCCGACCACGCCATCGTGGGTGAGGCCAACGGCATCGGGCTGATCGGCGGGTTGGAGGTCGTCGCCGACAAGGCGAGCAAGCGGCAATACGATCCGAAGAAGGGGGTCGCCGCCCGCTGCGTGGCCTTCGCGCAGGGCGAGGGGCTGATCGTGCGCGCGCTCGCCGGCGACCGGGTCGCCGTCTGCCCGCCGCTGATCATCACGCCGGACGAGATCGACGCCCTGTTCGACCGCCTCGGCCGGGCGCTCGACCGCACCCGCGACTGGATCCGCGCCGAGGGGCTGGAGGCGATGCCGGGATAGACTCCGGTTTTGGGCCAACCCTTTCCCGGACGCCTGGAACGAACGTGGAAGGTGATCCTGAAACCAGCGCAAGGTCTCTGCGAAGCGCCGATCCGGATCGACCGGTGCCGCTGGCGCGGTGACTCCGGTGCGAAATCCCGGGCGCATGCCGCTGACGGCGCATGCGCCCGGTAAGGGGCGCTCGTCGTGGGAGCGGGCGCCGCTCCCGCACCGCGCGCTCACACCGCGCCGCGCGGCCCCTCGATCTGCCCGGTCACCTGCACCCCCGTCGCCGTCAGCGGCGTGATCCGCAGCGTCGTGATCCGGTTCTTCGCCTTCCGGATCACCTGAAAGCGGAAGCCGTGGAAGTTGAAGGCGTTGCCCTGGTCGGGGATGGTCCGAGCCTCGTGGATTACGAGGCCCGCGATGGTGGTGGCCTCCTCGTCGGGCAGGTTCCAGTCCATCGCCCGGTTGAGGTCGCGGATCGGCACGCCGCCGTCGACGTTGACCGAGCCATCGCCCTGCGGCCGCACCCCGGAGACCGTCACGTCGTGCTCGTCGGCGATCTCGCCGACGATCTCCTCCAGGATGTCCTCCAGGGTCACCAGCCCCATCACCTCGCCGTACTCGTCGACCACCAGGGCGAAGTGGGTCTTCTTGGTCAGAAACGCCTTGAGCTGGGCGCGCAGCGAGGTCGTGCCCGGCACGAACCACGTCTCCAGAGCCAGCGCTTCGACCTTCAGGCCGGATGCGTCACCCCCCGCGGCGTCGAGCGCCCGCAGCAGGTCCTTGGCGTGAAGCACGCCGATGATGTTCTCCGGCGTGCCCCGCCACAGGGGCATCCGCGTGTAGGGCGAGGATAGGACCGCCCGCACGATGTCCTCGGAGGCCTGGTCGGCGTCGATCGCCCGCATCTTGGTGCGGTGGACCATCACGTCGGACACATTCAGCTCCGACAGGTCGAGGAGGCCGCCGAGCATGTCGCGCTCGGCCTTGGCGACCCCGCCCTCCCGGTGCATCAGCGCCACCTGCCCGCGCAGCTCCTCGGCGGCGGTGAGGATCGACTGGTGCTCGCCGATGGTCACACCGAAGGGCTTCAGCATCAGCCGCACCAGCTGCTCGATGGCGATCGCCAGCGGCCCCATCACGGCCACCGCGAAGGCGACCGGCCGGGCCGTGGCCAGGGCGGTCTGGTCCGGCTTGGAGATCGCGAGCGTCTTCGGCAGCACCTCGGCGAAGACGATGACCAGCACCGACATGCCGACGGTCGCGTAGATCACGCCGCTCTTGCCGAACAGGGCCGTCAGCACGCTGGTGGTGAACGCCGAGGCGCCGATCGCCACGATGTTGTAGCCGATCAGCATGGCGCCGATGAAGCGCTCGCGGATCGCCAGGATGCGGTTGACGATCGCCGCCCGTGGATCGCCCGCCTGCTCCAGCGTGTGCATCCGCGCCCGGGAGGCGGCGGTGAAGGCGGTCTCGGCGCCCGCGAAGAAGGCCGAGAGCAGAAGCGAGATCACCACGATGCTCGCGGCGAACCACAGGTCGATTTCGGTGTCCATCGGTTCCGTCAGGCCAGCCCAGTACGGCGAGTCGGCTGCCCATATAGCGGCTCGCGCGGCTTATTGCGCGTCGGTCCGGCGCACCGTCCACGTCGCCCAGTAGACCGGCCGGCCGTAGAGGCTCGACGTGTCGCGGCCCGACGCCGTGGGGGCGAGCCGGTCGAGCCAGGTCAGGAAGCCGCCTTTGTTGGGGTAGATCGACGGCGTATCGAGGTTCCCTTGTGCGTCCGTCATCCAGAAATGGGCGCTCCGGTCGAACCGGCCGCTGCCGTCGCCCCCCGAGCGCAGGCCGAGATAGGCCGGCGAGCGGCCTGCCTCGATCGGGTCGGCGTAGAGCTTGAGGGCGCCGATCCCGTCGAGATTCATGTCGGCGGTGTATTGCAGGCAGATATCGGCCACCGGGCCGCCCGGGGCGTTGGCCGGCCTCTGGCAGGAGTACGACACCGCCCAGCGCTGCATGCCCTTGGCGCGGGCCACCCGCACGAGGCTCCCCGGCGGCAGCGGACCGGCGAGCTTTTTCGCCACCGACCAGACTTTCGGGCCCGACAGGTCCTGTGCGGTGCGCAGGTAGAGTCCCGTGCGCCGCTTCTCCGGGGCGAGGCCGCAATCCTCGGGCAGCACGTCCGTGTAGACGTAGTGAAAGGTGCGATCGACGATGCTGATCGAGCCTGCAAGCCCGTGCGTCTCGAAAGCCGGGGCCGTGCAGGCCGAGGCTACCGGCTTGCCGGTCGCGTCGATCACCGGCGCGGGCGTCGGCGGGTCGCTCCGCCCGCGGCCGGACTTCGTGCCGCCCTTGGGCTCGAACGGCGTCCAGGCGAGCCCGTAGCCGTCGGCGGCGCGGGTGCGGATCTCGAAGCTCTTGAAGTCCAGGGTGCGGGCCTCGATCTGGACCCGGCGCCGGACATCGGCGGGCGCCTCATCGGACTGAGCCGGCCGCCGCCGCTGGCGCGTCGGCACGTCGTCCTGGGCATCGTCCTGGGCGTTGGCCACGCCCACCCGCTCCTGCCCGAGCAGGAACACGTAGCTGTAGGCCTCGCCGGCCCAATCGCGGCCGGCCACCGCGATCGGGTCGCGTGGGCCGATCCCCTCGGCGGCCGGTGTCGGCTCGGACCAGCCGCGGGACTTCGTGCGCTCCTCCGGCAGATCGACCCAGAAGCGGTCGGCCGTGGGCGGCAGCGTCGTGATCAGCGCCTCAACGGTGCGCCCCGTGCGCAGGGACCCGCCGTCCCGACTGTCGATCGCGCGCCGCTCCGGGCAGGGCTCGTCGCGGCGGCTCGCGATCGGGGTCTGGCCCTGAAACAGTGTCTGGATCGGACCGGGCGCCTCGGTTCGGGGAAGCCGCAGGATCTGCACGCCGCGCACGAAGGCGCAGGGCGCGGGCGCGATCAGCACGCCCTCGGCCTCCGAGCCGTCGCGGCAGATCTCCAGGCCCCCGCCGCCGGTGACGTAGCAGCTCGGCGCACTGCCCTCGAAGCCGGCCGGACGGGCCATCGCGCCACCGGGCGCAAGAAGCCCGGAGGCAACCAGCGCGCCGAGGCCGCTCAAGGTCGGGACCAGCGCCCGCTGCCCCCCGGCAATGGGCCGGGAAGAGCAATCATGGACTTGAGATGCGACGCGATCGACGGGCGATGTGAGGGCAGTCTTCTGTGAAACCACGTCACTCGCCAGTCTTGATCCGGTCGTCGGAGAAGTCGCGTCGGCTCTAGCCTACGGCCACGGGGCCGGAAAGGGGCGCGGACCACGCATGCACGGTTCGATGAGGCGCGGTTCGATGAGGATGGGGCGAACCCGGCGCCCGCTCGCCCGTTGTCGCCGCTTGAGGGCCCCGCGGGCCCGACCGTTTCAGCGTCCGGAGCACACCGCATGGATATCGCCGTCGAAACCGTCACCGACATTGTCTTCCGGCTGCGCGCCATCGCGGTGAAGGAGGGCGACACCGATCCGGATTCGGGCTCGAACCCGATCGACGACGGCTCCACGGACGTCCTGATCTCCGGCACCGACGATGCCACGGAGGAAGAGGTCCGCGGCATGATCGCCGGGCTCGACGACGATGCCCGCGCGGAGCTGCTGGCGCTGCTCTACATCGGCCGCGGCGACATGGAGCCTGAGGAATGGGGTGAGGCTGTGCGCTTCGCCCGGGAGCGGGAGGCGGCTGGCGACGGCGCCGTGAAGGAACTGCTGGGCGCGCCCGATGCCGGTGACCTGCTGGAGGAGGGCCTGGATGCGCTGGGGCTGAGCCCCGAGCTGCCTCAGGCCTGATCGACCATGGCGTCCCGCATGGGCGCCCGCGTGCGCAGGGGCGCCGGCAAGGCGCTGCGCGTCCTCGTCCGGCCGGTCCGCCGGGCGCAGGGCCACGGCGGCAAGGGCCGCGGCGGGCTCGTTGTCGAGTCCTATCGCGGCTACGGCTCGCGGGAGGCGATTTTCCTGATCGGGCGGGTCTTTCGCCAATCCCCCGGTATCCCGGGGGAGGATCCGGATTCCCTGCGGGCACAGTGGCGCGACCTGCGCCGCCGCATCGCCCGGCGGACCGTGGCGGGGGCATCCGTATCGGCCCGGTTCGGCGGGGATGCGGTCCGGGTCGAGACCGACCGTGACGGCTATTTCCGCATCCACCTGCATCCGCACGATCCACCGGCGGAGCGGGCCGCGTGGCATCCGGTCGAGCTGGTCCTCGAAAGCGATCCGCCGATCCCGGCCGAGGGCGCGGTGTTCATCCCGCCCGAAAACTGCCGCTGCGTCGTGGTCAGCGATATCGACGACACGGTGATGCGCACCGGCGTCGCCAACAAACTGAAGATGCTCTGGCGGCTGTTCGTGGAGGATGCCGACAGCCGGGTCGCCTTCCCGGGCGTCGCCGCCCTGTACCGCGCCCTGCATGCGGGCGTCGGCGGCGCGGACGGAAATCCGATGCTCTACGTCTCCCGCGCCCCCTGGGGCCTCTACGAGATGCTGTCGGAATTCTTCCAGCGGCACGGCATCCCGGCCGGGCCGGTGCTGTTCTTGCGGGAATGGGGCCTGTCCTGGACCCACCCGCTGCCGCGCCGGGCCACCGACCACAAGCAGGCGGTGATCCGGCACATGCTTGGGCTCTATCGGGACCTGCCCTTCGTGCTGATTGGCGACAGCGGGCAGCACGATCCGGAAGTCTACGCGCAGATCGTCGAGGAGAATCCCGGGCGGGTTCTGGCGGTCTACATCCGCAACGTGTCCCGCGATTCCGGGCGTGTCGAGGAGATCGTCCGCCTCGCCGGTGCGGTCGCCCGGGCGGGGTCCAGCCTCGTGCTCGCCGCCGACAGTGTCGCCATGGCCGAGCACGCCGCCGCGATCGGCCTGATCGCCCGCGAATCCGTGACTGGTGTCGCCGATGAGCACGCCGCTGATGCCGAGACCGGGCCGCGCCGGGAGACCGCCCGGATCACGCCGGATCCCGCCGGACCGACAGCGGAGGCCCCGATCGCACCGGAGGCGATCGCTGAGGCACTGGCAGGCGACGGCGCCGTGCCGGCGACCCTGGTGGTCGAGCCGGACCGCCCGGCCACGCTCCCGCGGCTCGACGCCTGAACGCGCCGCGTATCTCAGCCGAACCGCTGGCCGCGTCGAATGCGTCCCACATGGTCCGGTTCGTTGACGCCCATCGCGGGGCTGACAGCTGGTCCTCACGCAATGGTGCAATGCAGCATCGCGATTGGATGGGTTCACATCCGGGTTGCGATGCTTAGGTTCGGCCGCTCGCATGCTGGTCCATGCTCGTAACATCCGCTGGAGCGCATCCGTGCAAACCTACACCCTGGCGATCGCCGACGGCGTCCTGTTCGCGTGCCTGCCCGACGAGGCCGACATTTCGGCCGCGATCACCGACGCGACCGCCACGAATTACGGCTTCGGCCTGAGCCTCGACATCGTCCGCGGCGCGACCCTGACCGATGCGGCCCGTCCCGAGGACGAGGTGGTCTGGCAGGAGAGCCCCGACAGCGAACTGGTGGACGCGCAGGGGCGCCGGTATCGCTTCGCGGTCCGTCGCCCCTGCTGACGGACCAGCATCGGCCCTGACACACGGGCCCGCACCGGTGCTACGCTCCGCCCATGGGGGCGGAAACGGTCAGCACGCGGAGGGGCGGCCTTGTCGGCTTCCTCGTCCTCTACGGCACACTTTACGGGGCCTACGGCGTTCTCTCGCCGATCCTGCCGGGCTTCCTCGCGATGCGCGGCCTCGATTCCGGCGCGATCGGGATGCTGCTCGCCGCAGCGGGCGCCCTGCGCCTCGTCATCGGCCCACTCGCAGGCGCCTGGTCCGACCGGCGGCAGGCGGCCCGGACGATCCTGGCGGCGAGCCTCGCCGCGGCCAGCCTCGCCGTCCTGGCCCACCTGCCCGGCATCGGGTTCGCTCAGTTGATCGGGCCGGCCCTGCTCTACGCGGCCGGAACGGCCGCCCCCGCTCCGCTGGCCGACGCACTGGCGCTGGCCGCCGCGCGGGGCGGTGCAGCCTTCCAGTATGGCTGGGTCCGTGCCGCCGGCTCGTCCGCCTTCATCGCGGCGACCGTCGCAGCCGGCTGGCTGATCGCGGCGCTCGGCCTCGCGGCTGCCCTCTGGGCGAGCGGCGCCCTGTTCCTCGCGGCGGCTGCTGCTTCCCTGGCCCTGCTGCCGTCCGACCGGGCCAGGTCCGTTGCCGCCGGGCCGCCCTGGCGGGGCTTCGCCGCGCTCGTTGCGCTCCCGCGCTTCCGTCTCACGGTGCTGGCCGCTGCCCTGGTGATCGGCGCCCACGCCATGCATGACGGGTTCGCCATGATCCTGTGGCGCTCTGCCGGGATCCCGGCCGGGGTCGCGGGCCTGCTCTGGTCGGTTTCGGTTCTCGCTGAGGTTTTGGTCTTCCTGCTGGCCGGACCGCCCCTCCTAGCTCGAACCGGGCTTCCGGCTGGCATCGCGGTGGCGGCCATCGCGGGCGCGCTCCGTTGGGCGGTGCTGGGCGCTACAGTCGTGGTGCCCTGGCTCGCCGCGGCCGAGGCGCTGCACGGGCTGAGCTTCGCACTCCTGCACCTCGCCTGCCTGGGTCTGATCGAGCAGACCACGCCGCCGGAGCTGCGCGCCACCGCGCTCGCCCTCTACGGGACCCTGGGGCTCGGACTGTCCGGCGTGCTCGCGACCCTGGCCTCCGGGCTGCTCTACGGCGCGTTCGGGGCGCAGGCCTTCTGGGCGATGGCGGGCTTGAGTCTCGCCGCCCTGCCGCTGGTGCCCGGCCTGCGGCCGCGCTGAAGCCACGGGTTCTTTTTTCGAGCCTGTGGTACGGACCCGGAACGGAGCCGCCCGAAAAGCCCAGTATGCCGTCTGTCGCCGAGATCCTGATCCCGCTCGCCCTCGACACGCCCTACAGCTACGTGGCGCCGGTCGGGCTCGAACTCGCGATCGGCGACGTGGTGCAGGTGCCGCTGGGGCCGCGCGAGATCGTCGGCGTCGTCTGGGGCCTCGCCGAGACAGCCGGCGGCTCGAATCTGCGGCCGGTGACGGGCCGCCTGCCCTACCCACCCCTGTCGGAGCCCCTGCGCAGCCTCGTCGACTGGATCGCCCGCTACACGCTGGCTCCGAAGGGCTCGGCGCTCGCCATGGTGCTGCGCCTGCCCGACGAGGCCAATGCCGCCGAGACGATCCGGGTCGCCGTCCGCCTCACCGACAAGCCCCCGTCCCGGCCGACCGCCGCCCGCACCAAGGTCCTGGCGGTCGCCGCCGACGGCGCGCTACGGGGCAAGAGCGCGCTCGCCAAGGAGGCCGGGGTCTCCGCCTCGGTGGTCGATGGGCTGATCGACGACGGCGTCCTGGAGACCGTGGCGGTCGAGCCCGAGCCGGTCGCGCCGCGGCCCGATCCCGCATTCCCGCGGACGCCGCTCTCGCCCGCCCAAGGCGATGCCGTCACCGCGCTGCTCGAAGGCTTCCCCTGGCACCGGCCGCCCGGCGAGCCGGAAGCGGCCGCCGATCCGAGGCCGGTCCTGTTGGAGGGCGTCACCGGGTCGGGCAAGACCGAGGTCTATTTCGAGGCGGTGGCGGCCTGCATCCGGGCGGGTTTTCAGGCGCTGATCCTGATGCCCGAGATCGCGCTCACGGCGCAGTTCCTGGACCGGTTCGCGGCGCGCTTCGGGGTGAGGCCGGCGGCCTGGCATTCCGGGATCGGCGGCAAAAGGCGCGAGCGCCTGCGGGCTGCTGTGGCCGAGGGCGAGGCCCTGGTGGTGGTCGGCGCCCGCTCAGCCCTGTTCCTGCCCTTCGCACGCCTCGGCCTGATCGTGGTCGATGAGGAGCACGAGACCGCCTACAAGCAGGAGGACGGCGTCCACTACCACGCCCGCGACATGGCGGTGGTGCGCGGACGCCTCGAAGGCTGCCCGGTGGTGCTGACCTCCGCGACGCCCGCCATCGAGACGCGGGTGAACGCGGCGCGTGGCCGCTACCGGCACGTGCTCCTGCCCGAGCGCTTCGGCGGCCGGCAGATGCCCGATATCGCGGCGATCGACATGTGCCGGGACCAGCCCGAGCGCGGGCGCTTCCTCAGCCCGCCGCTGGTCAACGCGGTGAAGCACACCCTGGAGCGCGGCGAGCAGGCGTTGCTGTTCCTCAACCGCCGGGGTTATGCGCCGCTGACCCTGTGCCGGGCCTGCGGCCATCGCTACCAGTGCAAGAACTGCTCGACCTGGCTCGTGGAACACCGGTTCCGCCGGGCGCTGGTCTGCCACCAGTGCGGCTACGCCGAGCGCCGGCCGGAGGCCTGCACCGAGTGCGGCACCTTCGACAATCTCACGGCCTGCGGACCGGGCGTCGAGCGCATCGCCGAGGAGGCCACCGAGCTGTTCCCGGACCGGCGCATCGTCGTCCTGTCGAGCGACTTCCCCGGCGGCGCCGAGCGCCTGCGGCAGGAACTCGACGCCGTGGCGGCCGGAGAATGCGACGTCGTGATCGGCACCCAACTCGTCGCTAAGGGCCACAATTTTCCGTTCCTGACGCTGGTCGGCGTGCTCGATGCCGATATCGGCCTGACCTCGGGCGACCCCCGGGCAGCGGAGCGCACCTTCCAACTGCTCCAGCAGGTGACCGGCCGGGCCGGGCGCGGCGAGAAGCCCGGCCGGGCGCTGGTCCAGACCTACCAGCCCGAGCATCCGGTGATCGCCGCCCTGCTGTCGGGGGATGCCGAGCGCTTCTACGCCGAGGAGATCCAGGCCCGCGAGGCGGCGGGACTGCCGCCCTTCGGCCGGCTCGCGGCCCTGATCGTGTCGGCCAACGACCGGGCCGTCGCCGAGGCGCACGGGCAGGCGCTGGCCCGCGCCGCAGACCCGCCCGAAGGCGTGATGGTGCTGGGCCCCGCCGAGGCGCCGCTTGCCCTGATCCGGGGGCGCTATCGCTTCCGGTTGTTGGTGAAGACCGAGCGCAACGTCGATCTCCAGGGGTATCTGCGCGCTTGGCTGGCCCGGGGGCCGAAGGTGCGCGGCAACGTCCGGGTCGCGATCGATGTCGACCCGCAGAGCTTTTTGTAGGAGACTCGTCTAAAGGGGCCGCGGACCTGGGCCGGACACCGGCTACGGGACGCGGGCGATTCCCGGAGGAGCGATCAGTGCTGACCTACACCAAGACGCCGGATTCGAATGTCGCCGAGATCGTGGTCGACGGGAAGATCACCGACGAGGAGATGAACGCGGCGATGACCGCCATGAAGGCCGACCTCGACAAGGGCGGCAAGATCAAGCTGCTCGAGGATATCCGCGCCTTCGAGGGCATGGAGCCCGCGGCGTTCTTCAAGGACCCGCGCTTCGGCATCTCGATGATGAAGAGCATCAGCCACGTCGCCCTGGTGACGGACGCCCCTTGGCTGAAGGCTCTGGCCGAGACCTTCAACTTCGTCTCGCCGACGCAGATCAAGGTGTTCGAGCGCGCCCGGCTGGAAGACGCGCGCAACTGGCTCGCCGCAGCGGCCTGAGCGCGCCTATTCGGCCTGCGCGGTGCGGGTATCGCTGCGCCGCGCGGTCCAGCGGCCGGAGCAGAGCGAAGACACTTTCCAAGTGCCCGCACCGGTTCCGGCCTGCAGCCGGCCCGTTCCGGTGCCGCTCGCCGTCCCGTTGCTGACGCTCAAGCCTACAACGCCGTCGGCGCCGACATGGCCGCTGACCCGGGCTCCGGCGCTGCCGGAGACGAGCTGCAGCTGCCCCTCCCGGATGGCCAGAGCGTAGCTGTAGCGGGCGTTGCACAGGCCACTCTCGGTCACCAGCTCCACCGACCACCGGCCGTTATGCGTGCCGGGTTCCGCGTACGCGGAGGCACAGATCGGCATGGACAGGCCGGCGGCGAGGGCCGCAAGGGCGATGGGCTTCAGCATGTAGAGCAATCTTTCAGCGATGCGGGTGCCGCGCTGGGCGCCACGCAGAATCGTCGATCGCAGATGACCCTACGCTGAACGCGTGGTGCAGCAAGATTATGGCCGCGGTCGTGTGCGGCGTGATCAGATCTTATATCTATATCGGGCCGGAAAGTCGACCCGAGGGCGACCTGATGCTTGGCCGTATCCTGCAGGAGGGCGGAGCGTTGCTTGTGCTCAGGCGGCTGACCGAAGATTTGAAGGGCAGGGTACGCCTCACCTCTCCTTACGTGACGGGCGGGACGCGACGGAGCTGTGCGTCCCCTCCCCCGCAGAGGGGGGAGGGAGAGACGCAGCAAACGCTGTTCGTCTTCCCGCAGACGCCCGCCTCGGCTCAATCCATCAGCGGCCGTGCTTCCTCGGGCAGCATGATCGGGATGCCGTCACGGATCGGATAGGCGAGCTTGGCCGAGCGGCTGATCAGCTCCTGGCGGGCAGCGTCGTATTCCAGGGTGTCCTTGGTTAGCGGACAGACCAGGATTTCCAAAAGCTTCGGGTCGACGCGGGTCGCCTCGACGGGGGCTGTCAGCTCGTTGCTCATCGTGCGCGAAACCTACTGCATCGTCGATTCGGGGCCTGCGCCACGAATCAGTTCCATCTGGGTGACCGCGATCAGGATCTCGGCCCGGGTCTTCAGGTCGGGGGCTTCCAGCATCGCCTGCTTCTCGCGGACGCCGAACGGACTCATCATGCAGAGGGCGTTGACCAGCGCCTCGTCGGGCGCCTCGTCGATCCCCGCCCAATCCACCTTCAGGTCGTTCGAATCCACGAAATCGCGCAACGCCTTGAGCACACCCGCACGGTCGACATGCTCCTCGCCCGCGCGGGGCGCGAAGTCCACCGCGAAGGTGTCGTACGAGACGTGGCAGCGCCGGTACAGGCTGGCGGAGGCCAACTCGCTCTCGATCCGGAAGCGGCTGACCCCGGTGAGCGAGATCAGGTAGCGGCCGTCGCCGGTCTCGGCGTATTGCGTGATCCGGCCGGCGCAGCCGACGCGGTAGAGTTTCGGGTTCGTGGCGCCCGAGTTCTCGGGATCCGGCTGGATGATCCCGATGATCCGGTCGGTGCGCATCGCGTCGTCGACCATCGCCAGATAGCGGGGCTCGAAGACGTTCAGCGGCATCTGACCGCGCGGCAGCAGCAGCGCGCCCGAGAGGGGGAAGACAGGGATCACCGCGGGACAATCCGCCGGGCCCTTGTAGCTTGATTGGGTGCTCATGGCGCCTCCCGGAGGGACTAAGCAGCGTTGCGTCGGGGGGCCAACGCAACGTTGCTTAGTTTCTTGGCCGCTCGCAGGTTTTTATCGCAAAACCGGCGGCCACTTGTGCGAAACCTGCTTGGGGCGACGTCCCCGATCGTCGCGCGATCCGGTTCGCCCCACGGCCTTGCTGTAATGCGTTCGCCCGCGCCGAACCAAAATCCGCCCGGCGAAGAGCGCCCTGACGGGTACCCCGGTCGCGGGACGACGCCCTACGAGAACAGAAGCGTCGAGAGCTTGCGCCGCCCGCGGATCGTGTCCGGATCCATCACGCCCCAGGCCTCGAAGAATTGCAGGAGCTGCTTGCGCGCCCCGTCCTCGTTCCAATCCTTGTCGCGCTTGCGCAGCTCGATCAGGTGGTCGACCGCCTGTCCGCGCTCGCCCCGGGCGGCCAGCCCCAGGGCAAGGTCGAACCGCGCCTGATGGGCGTCCGGATCGGCCTCGACCGCCCGCTGCAGGCCGGCGAGGTCTCCGAGCGAGGCAGCCTGCTCGGCGAGCTCCAGGGCGGCGCGGATGCCCGCGAGCGCCGGGTCATTGGCCTTCGCCTCCGGCACCATCGCCATCACGCGCTTGGCGTTCTCGACCTCACCGGCGTCGAGCTGCATCTTGGCGAGGCCCGCCAGCGCCGGCACGTTGTCGGGCTGCTGCTCCAGAACCGCCGCGTAGATCTCGGAGGCGCCCGCGAGGTCGCCCTCCTCGATCAGGGCGGCCGCATCCGCGAGCGCGGCCTCGACCGGATCCTCGGCCGGCCCGGCGATCCGCCCGATCAGCTCCTTGATCTGGCTCTCCGGGACAGCGCCCATGAAGCCGTCGACCGGCTGACCCTTCTGGAAAACGATCACCGCCGGAATCGACTGGATGCCGAGCTGACCCGCGATCGAGGGGTGCTCGTCGATGTTCATCTTCACCAGGGCGACGGCGCCCGCAGCCTCCTTGACGACCTTCTCCAAGACCGGCGTCAGCTGCTTGCAGGGCCCGCACCAGGGCGCCCAGAAATCGACCAAGACAGGCCGGTGCATCGACTCGGCGATCACATCCTGACGGAAGCTCGCTGTGGTCGTGTCCTTGATCAAGGAGCCGGTATCGACGGCCGAGGGAGCGCCCCCGGCGAGGCTGTCATTAAGCATCGGTCTAGCTTCGGAACCTTTTTGCTGGAGGCTGTTAAATGGGGCTTGCAGGCCCGTCTGACCAGTCCGGATCGGGCGACCCTGCTTAGTGAGCTGGCGAGGAGGCCGGCGCTCCCGCGGCGGCTTTGGCGGCCGTCACGAAGGTCCCGGCGAAGGGGCGCCCGTCCGCCGCGCTCGCCTCGCAGGTGATCGCCGTGCGCCCCGGTTCCGGTGTGGAAAAGCGGCAGGCGCCGATCGCCAGCGTCGGAGCGGCGTCCTTGCCGATGGTCACGACGTTGATCGGCTGCAGCGGGTCGGACTCCTCAGTCGCCTCCTGCTGCGCTCCGTTGCCGCTGAAGCCGATCGTCTGGCCGTCCGAGGTGGTGAAGTCGAAGCTCGTGCGGTTGCGGCTCACCGCATTGGTCAGGACGTTGCTGCAGGCGGCGCTCAGATCCTGCGTGCCGATCACGAGCTTCTCGCAGGTCCCCTCCAGCCGCAGCGCCGCCTGGGCGTGCGCGGAGGCGGGCAGACTGGACAGGGCGCAGAACAGGGCAAGGCGCAGACGATTCGTCATGGCGTGTCGGGCATCCTCCGGTTGAAAGCCGAACTAGGCCCCGCGCGCCGGCCGTCGAGGGCCGGGGCTTGGCGGACGGTCGTCGGGCTGCCGGACCAACACGGTCGGGTTCACGTGCCGGGCGTTTCGGTTACGCCGCGAATCGGAGCGCTCGGTCGTTGGGCGCAGAAAGATCGAGCTCCGGCCCGAGCGGCACGATGCCGGTCGGGTTGATTGTCGGGTGGCTCTCGTAATAGTGCCGCTTGATGTGTGTGAGATCCACGGTGGGCGCGACGCCCGGGAGCGCGTAGAGATCGCGCAGGTAGTTCGACAGGTTGGGGTAGTCTGCGATCCGGCGCCTGTTGCACTTGAAGTGGCCGACATAGACCGCGTCGAACCGCACCAGGGTGGTGAACAGCCGGACATCCGCTTCGGTCAGCCGGGCGCCGCACAGGTATCGGCCGCGGTCGAGACGCGCTTCCAGGGCGTTGAGTTCCGCGAACAGGGCCTCGAAGGCGTCCGCGTAGGCCGCCTGCGCGGTGGCGAAGCCAGCTTTGTACACGCCGTTGTTCACCCGGTCGTAGACACGGGCGTTCAGCGCGTCGATCTCGGGGCGCAGATCCTCGGGATAGAGGTCGGGGCCGGTGCCGCCGAAGGCGCCGTTCAGCATCCGAAGGATTTCGGCGGATTCGTTCGACACGATCGTGGCGCGCTGCCGGTCCCAGAGCACCGGCACCGTCACGCGGCCGGTATAGGTCGGTTCCGCCGCCAGATAGACCTCGTACAGGCGTTGCGCGCCATGGATCGGGTCCGGTGTCGCACCCGGCGTGTCCCCGAACACCCAGCCCTCCGCGCCCATATGCGGATCGACCACCGAGACGCCGATCGCCGCCTCCAACTCCTTCAGGGCGCGGCCGATCAAGGTCCGGTGGGCCCAGGGACAGGCCAGGGAAACGTACAGGTGGTAGCGGCCCGGCTCTGCGGGAAAGCCGCCCTCGCCCGAGGGCCCCGGCGAACCGTCGGCGGTCACCCAGTTGCGGAAGCTTGAAGCCTTCCGTTCGAACCGGCCGCCCGTGGCGGCGGTGTCGTACCACTGATCGCGCCAGACGCCGTCCACCAGAAGACCCATCGTCGTATCCCGTCCCGTATCCCGTCCACGCGCGATCCGTCGCTCAGATGGGTCTCGCGGCGTTTGGGGAAAGACGCCGGTCGCATTTGGGCCGGCGCGCGATGCGTTCCCAGCGGCCCGCGATTCCTGCGCAAGGCAGGCTTGCGCGTGCCCTTCTGTTGCAGTGCAGCAAAATGCGCCATCTCTCGATCCGGCGCGGTCGGACCGGCCGAGTGAGACCTGTATGGAGATGGAGTGATGACGTTCGCGCTGGTGCCCGTCGCCGAGGCGGCGCTGTTCACGTTCGGATGCCTGGTGATCCACGCTCTGAGACGCCATGCGGACGTGGTCACGGCGACGTTGGCCTGCCTCGCGACCCTGCTCGTCCTCATGATCGGGATCGCCTACGCTCCGGAATCCTTCGCCAAGTATCAGGCGGCGAGCATCAACGACTTCGCTGTCATGGACACCGCGACCGCGATCTACTGATCGGCCGCCGATCGCGCCTTCAGGCCGCCCTGCCGGATCCGCGCCAGTCGTCCGCCGGTGCCGCGCTGGCCCGCGACCGTGACGTCGAAATCGTCCTTCGGCAGGCGTGCGAGGAACCGCTCCGCCACCTCGAACAGCAGGATGTCGGGGCGGACGCGCTCGATGTAGGTCCAGTCGAGGCCTGACGACCAGATGAAGTGGACCTCGCTGAAACTCTCGGCGAGGAGCCCGGTCAGCATGAACGGGTCGAAATGCGCGCAGGAATCGCCGAACAGGACGAGCCGGCGCGGATCGGCGGTCGGCGCATCGTTCCGGTAGACGACATGCGCGCCGACATGCACCTCCCGGTCGCGCCCCTCCGCCTCGTAGGCGGCCAGCAGCGGGCCGGTTTCGACCCGGCGTGAATCGCGCTGCAGCATGAACCGCTCGATGCGCTCCCGCGGCCGCTCACGGAGTTTCTCGCCGAGATCCATCAGCTCGTCCGAGTCGATCTGTGGGCGTGCCCCGATATCCGCCGGCGGGATGGCGCCGAGGACCCGCATGATCTCGCGGTAGGCGAGCAGGCAGCCCTGCAGGGTCCAATGGGTGTCGGTGCGCAGATAGAGCGGCACCGCCCCGCTCCGGGCGGCCCGGAGCGGGGCGAGGAGATCGAGATAGGCGGGGTGACGGGCGAGAAGCCTGGCGAGGCGGCGGGTCGAGGCCTTGGCCGGGTCGTAGCGCAGGCCGTCGGTCCTGTCGTCGTAGACCGAAAGCTTCTCGGGCACGATCACGTGGAGGCAGCGGATGCCGTGCCGCTCCGCGCGTCGGGCGCGGGCCCGGATCAGCCGCGCCCAGCCCCGCAGCAGCAGCCATTGGCGCAGACCGCCGCGATAGCGGTCGAGGACGCGGTTGGTGCCCCCGATGAGAAACAACCAGCCATCGCGGCCGACATGAACGCTCTCCCTGCCTGCAGACATGGCGGTGCTTTAGCCGCACCGCGACCGGGCGACTAGGCCGGACCCGCGACGTGCAGCTCCGCGTTCGACAAGGATGCCTCCCTCCCCCGCCCTGGCTCTCGAAGAACCCGTCGAAGCGCCGGTCGAACCGCCGGTCGAACCGCAACGCCCGGCTCGCCTGTGGCGCCCGCGCCGGGTACTGGTGACGCCGGCGGCGCTCGATCATGACCATGGCCGGGGGATGCTGGCGCGCGCCGAGGCGCTGGGCTTGGCCGTCGAGCGCCTGTCGGCCAACCGCCTGCCGAGCCCGCGCGAGCCGGACCCGCGGCGCGCCTACACGGCCGCCAAGGCGACCCTCGCCCTCACGGTGGCACCGCCGACGAAGCTGCGGCTCCAGCCGATCCCGCCCTCGGCCGACTGGCGCTTCGACCTTGCGGAGGGCTGCCCGGCCCATTGCCAGTACTGCTACCTCGCGGGCTCGCTCCAGGGGCCGCCGGTGACGCGCGCCTACGCCAATCTCGACGCGATCCTGGGCAACCTCGATGCCTATCTGGGGCGCGGCGCGGTGACCTCCGCCTCGGCCGAGCGGGCGCAGGAGGGCACCACCTTCGAGGCCTCCTGCTACACCGATCCGCTGGGCATCGAACATCTCACCGGCTCGCTCTCGGCGGCGATCCGGCATTTCGGAGCCTGGGATGCGCCGGTGCAGCTGCGCTTCACCACGAAGTTCGCCGCGGTCGCGCCGCTCCTCGACCTGCCGCACAACCGGCGCACCCGCATCCGGGTCTCGGTCAACGCCCGCCCGGCGGCCCGTTACGAGGGCGGCACCGACACCCTCGACGCGCGGCTCTCTGCGCTCGGCCAGATGGCGCGGGCGGGCTATCCGGTCGGGCTGACCATCGCGCCGATCCTGCCCGTGCCGGATTGGGAGGCGGCCTACGCCGCCCTGATCCGCGATGCCGCCGACGCGCTGGCTGGCGCTCCGGATCTCGATCTGACCGCCGAACTCATCACCCACCGCTTCACGCCCGGCTCGAAGGCGGTGCTGCGCGGCTGGTATCCGGGCTCGGACTTGCCCCTCGACGAGGCCGACCGGGTGGAGAAGCGCACCAAGTTCGGCACGGTGAAGCACGTCTTCCCGAAGCCGCTGATGCAGGCGATGCGCACCCATCTCACCGAATGCCTTGCCCGGGACCTGCCGGCGGCGCGGGTGCTGTACTGGACGTGAGGCTCGAGGGCGCCATCTCGGCCCGATGCAAGATGCGGCCCCCCTGATCCTCACACTCGCCTTCGACGAGCCGACCTTCGCGCGCTTCGACGGCGAGCGGCGCCGGTTCTTCCCCGAAAAGCTGAATGTCATCCCGGCTCATGCGACGCTGTTCCACCATTTGCCCGGCGATCGGGAGCGTGGCGTCCTCGAGACCATCACGGCCCTCGCCCGGACGATGCCGCCGCCGGAGGTCGCCGTGACGGGCCTTCGCTTCACCGGCCGCGGTGTCGCCTACGTGCTTGAATCCGAAGCGCTGACAGCGTTTCGCGGCCGCCTCGCGAAGGCGTTCGAGCTCGATCTCACCGCACAGGACCGGCAGGGCTGGCGCCCGCACGTGACCGTTCAGAACAAGGTCACCCCGGACAAGGCCCGCGCGCTCCACGCCGACCTTCAGGCCGGCTTCGCGCCATTCCGCTTCACGGCCCCGGCGACGCAGCTCTGGCGTTACCTCGGGGGACCCTGGGAGGCGGTCGCGCGCGTTGCCTTCGGGGAAAACGCCTGATGACCTCCGTCCTGTCCCCGGAGACCGGGCCGTGAGAGTCCCAGGCAACCTGCGGCACAACAGCCTGATCGAGCCCGCCACGGGGGTCTGGCTGCGGCTGCGCCTCAACGAGGTCGGGCCCCTCGTGGCGCTCCTCGGCCTCAGCATCCTGGGCTACGGATTCTTCTACCTCGCCCACGAGGTCGGCGAGGGCTCGACCGCGGCCCTCGACCGCCGGATCCTGCTGGCCCTGCGCAACCCGGCCGACCTCGCCGATCCGATCGGGCCGCCCTGGCTCGAAGAGACGATGCGCGACATCACCGGGCTGGGCAGCGTCTTCACGGTGATGTTCCTGACCTGCGCGGTGGCGGCCTATCTCGGCGTCTCCGGCCGGCGGCGGATCGGACTCTACGTGCTCTGCGCGGTGGGCAGCGGCGAGCTGGTCTCGACGGTGCTGAAGCTCATCTACCAGCGGCCCCGGCCGGATCTCGTCCCGCACGGCATGGAGGTGTTCACCGCAAGCTTCCCCAGCGGCCACGCCACCATGTCGGCCATCGCCTATCTGACGCTGGCGACCCTGGTGGCGCGGGTGGAGCGGAACCGGCGCGCGAAGGCCCTGATGCTCGGCCTCGGCGTGAGCGTGACGCTGCTCGTCGGGATCAGCCGGATCTATCTCGGCGTCCACTGGCCAAGCGACGTCGTGGCCGGTTGGTGCATCGGGGCCGCCTGGGCCTGCCTGTGCTGGTTCGTCGCCCTGCAATTGCAGCGCCGCGGCGAGGTCGAGGCTCCGGATCCGCCGCCGCCGGCGTGATGACGGCGCATCTGCGCGCCGCGGGAAACACCGCGCGGCTCAACCGCGTTCAACGAGCGAGCGGGGCAGCCATCGGCGGTGCGTGGCCCCGCCCCCGGCGCCCCGGTGCGTCACTCCGATCAGCAAGACGGCGAGGCCCATGGCGGACGACGACACACGGCTTTCTCGACGCACCCTCCTGGCTGCCGGCAGCGCCCTGGCGGGCGCTGCGATCGGCGGCAACGGCGCGCAGGCGGCCCCTCCGGCGCCCGCGGTTCCGGCCGATACCGGCGCGGTCCAGGGCGGGAAGGTGATGTTTCCGAACTGGCGCGGATCGGGCGACCGTCCGCCGGCGCCGACCCCCGCCCCGCAGCCTCCGAGCCAGCGCGTCGGCTACTGCGTCGTCGGCCTCGGGCGCCTGAGCCTCGACGAGATCCTGCCCGCCTTCGGTGAGACCAAGCGCGCGCGGCTCGCCGCGGTGATGTCGGGCTCGCCCGACAAGGCCAAGCTCGTGGCGCGGCAGTACGGCCTGCCCGAAGACGCGGTCTACGGCTACGACGAATGGGATCGCCTCAAGGCCAATCCGGATGTCCACGCGGTCTACGTGGTGACGCCGAACGGCGTGCATCGCGACAACGTCCTGGCGGCTGCGGCCGCCGGCAAGCAGGTGCTCTGCGAGAAGCCGATGGCGGTCTCCTCGCAGGAATGCCGCGACATGATCGCGGCCTGCGCCAAGGCCAACGTCAAGCTGATGATCGCCTATCGCTGCCAGTACGAGCCGCACAACCGCGCGGTCATCAAGCTCGCCCGCACCGGGGAATTCGGCAAGCCGCGGATGATCCAGGCCTTCAACGGACAGACCACCGGCCTTCCGGAGCAGTGGCGCCTGCGCAAGGCGCTGGCGGGGGGCGGCTCGCTGCCGGATATCGGGCTCTACTGCCTCAACACGACCCGCGCGGTGCTCGGCGAGGAGCCGGACCAGATCCAGGCGCAGATCCACTCGCCGCCCGACGACCCGAAATACCGCGAGGTCGAGGAGACGGTGAGCTTCACGCTGCACTTCCCCTCCGGCGTGATCGCGCAGTGCCTGTCGAGCTACGGCGTCTACGAGGCGCGCAGCCTCACCCTGCACACGAGCAACGCGTCCATCGATCTTCAGAACGCCTTCGCCTACCAGGGCCAGCGGCTCTTCGTCGGCCACCGCGACGGCAAGAACGCGGCCCGGGACGAGCGGATCCTCAGCCCGAAGAACCAGTTCGCCCTGGAGATGGACCACTTCTCCCGGTGCATCCAGGAGAACCTGCGCCCGCGCACGCCCGGCGAGGAAGGGCTTCAGGATCAGGTGCTGATGGAGGCGATCTACGAGGCCGCCCGCACCGGCGCCCCGGTGAAGGTCGGCCCGCCGCAAGGCGCCGGTGCCGGACTCGACGTCACCCGGGGGCCGGAGCCGGAGGAGGCGGGTTGAGGGCACCGCCATACGGCGCGAGGCGCGGTTTGAACCACCGTCAGGTTGTCATGAAGTGACGCTACAGCTCAGCACTTTCATGCCCCAACGCGTGTGACCGGCACGTGGACAGACCTGCTTTAGTGAGTGAACTGGCCGAGTGAATCGAACGTCAGCATCTTGGCCGTCCGCTTCGGGTGGGCGTCGATGGGCGAACCGCCTCCGGTAAGACGACCCTAGCCGACGAACTCTCGGGTCTACTCGCGAAGCGAGGCCGGAGCGTGATCCGAACCTCGGTCGACGGCTTCCACCGCCCGCGGGTGGAGCGATACGCTCGGGGGCGGCATCTTGCCGAGGGGTACTACCACGATGCGCGCGACCTACCCGCCATTGTCGCCCTCCTGCTGGCCCCGCTTGGGCCGGGAGGGAATCCACGCTACCGCACAGCATCCTTTGACCTAGTCGCCGATCTGCCCCTTGCACAGGAACCGGAGTCGGCCGTCGTGGATGCTATTCTGATCGTCGACGGCACCTTCCTGCAGCGACCCGAATTACGTGACCACTGGGATGTGGCCCTCTTCGTGCGTGCCTCGGCTGCGACGGCGGAGGCACGCGGGCTCAGTCGAGATGCGACCAAGCTCGGGGGCGAAGCTGCGGCGCGTGATCTGTACGCGCAGCGCTACCGTCCAGCCTATGCGCTGTACGAGCAGAGCGGAGCCGGAGGCGAATTGCGACGCGATCATCGACAACGACAATCTCGACCAACCTGAGCTTCATATCCGGGCAAAGGCACGTTCGATCTGAGCACGTCCGCTTCCCTATCTGACCGGACATCTCCACGGCCGATCTGCTTCAGGTTGCCGCCTCAGAACGGCAGCAGGATATCCACGATCTGCTGGCCGTAGCGCGGCTGCTGCACGTCGGTGATCTGGCCGCGGCCGCCATAGGCGATCCGGGCCTGGGCGATCTTGGCCGAGTCGATGGTGTTGTCGGATTCGATGTCCTCCGGCCGGACCACGCCGGCCACCACCATCTCGCGGATCTCGAAATTGACCCGGATCTCCTGCTTGCCCTCGACCACGAGGTTGCCGTTGGGCAGAACCTGGGTGACCACCGCGGCGACGTTGGTCGTCACGGTCTCGGCCCGCTGGACCGAGCCGGCGCCGTCGTTGGCGGTCGCCGAGGTGGCGGCGAGCAACGCCGTGCCGCCCACGCCGAGCGACTTGCCGACCGCGTTGTTCTCAAGGCCCAGGGCGTTCGGCAGCCCGAAGCTCTCGGTGTTGGCCCGGCTCCGCTTGGTCTCGTTGCTGATGTTGGCCTGATCGGTGACATTGACCTTCACGGTCAGGATGTCGCCGAGCCGGGCGGCGCGCTGGTCCTTGAAGAAAGCGCGTGAGCCGGTGCGCCAGAGCGAATTCGGCGCGTAGGAGACCGGCTGCACGTCGGGCATCGGCATCCGCACCGGCTTGTAGCCGGGCTGCGTGGTCGGGTCCTCGATCGCCGACAGGGCCGGGGTGGCGCCGACCTGCGAGAGCCGGTCGGCGGTGTTGCAGGCGCCGAGCGCGCCGGCGATCATCGCGGCGGCGAGCGGCTTCAGGGCGATGCGAGGGGCCATCGGGGACTCTTCCGGGATACTCGTGAACGCGTGCGGAGCGGGCAATCAGCGCAAGGAGGCGGTCGCCTGGAGCGGGGCGGCGGCTGCCTGTTGTTGCTGGGGCGCGGGGCCGGGGCCGACCGAGACCCGGCCGGGGCCGATCACGGTCGCCTGCAGGACCTTCTGCGAGGCGGTGTTGACGACGTTGACGACGGCACCGAGCCGCCCGCCCTGGTTGGCGAGGCCACGCATCGCGAGGCTGACGCTCGGCGTCTCGTACACAATGGTCACGTTCTCGCCCCGCGCGACCAGCTCGGGCGGGGCCGTGTCGCTGATCCGGAGCACGGTCCCGGCCGCCAGCGCGTGCTGGGCGACCTCGCCGACGACGGCGCCGGCGTTCGCCTGCGCGTCCGCCGGGACGGCGTCGCGCGGCCGGCGTTCCAGGGCGAAATCCCCTTCCTTCACCGCCTCGCCGCGGTCGAGATTGCGGGCGAGCAAAGCCACCTCGCGCATCTCGAGGACCACGCCGGAGACGCGCAGCGACGCCTGCCGCTCGCCGAGGCTGACGAGGCCCGCAACCCGGCGGGAGCGCGGATCGTAGCTCAGGTCGAGAGCCGCGGCCTGGCCCGCGAGGTCGGCCGGGGCCAGGAGCGTCGGGCCGTCACCGTCGAACCGGACCGACAGGGTGCGCGGATCGAGGCCGTAGCCGGTCTCCAGCCCGTGCTTGAGCGCGGCCTCGATCTCCATCGGGCCGATGCGGCGGGCGGCCCGCTGGACCGCGATCTGCATGCGGCCGCCGGTCTCCAGGCCGGTGAGGCCGAGGGCGGCGGCGGCCTCAACGATCCGGCGGCTCTGGATCGTCCCGGTGGCCCCCAGCGCGGGCGCACGGAACAGCGGCCGCGCGGCGAGCGCCGTCGGCGCCCCCTCCACGAGGTCGGCCAGCGTCAGCACGTCGCCGCGGGCGGTCACGTCGCCGCGCAGGCGCAGGCCCTCGGCCCGCGCCATGGCGGGGATCGCCAGCGCGCCGAGCGTCGCGAAGGCCAGCACGGCCAGAACCGTCCGGAGCACCACGGCCATGCCGAGGGGCGCGACCCGCGGGCGCGCATGGCGGACGATTGGGCTGAGGTCGCTCTCGTCCGCCGCCGTGCTGACGAGCGGCAGGATGGCCGCCTCGAAGGCGGGGTCCGGGAAGGCGGGGTTCTGGTGCAGGCCGGCATACATCGTCGGGAACCTGAGCGTTGATTGTCTGATCGGCATCGTCATCCGCCGAAGGCCGACGGCCACCGTTCGGGGCGATGCGTTAGCCGCGGAACATCTGCGAGGCGGTCGAGAGCATCTGGTCGGCCGCGGTGACGACCTTCGAGTTCATCTCGTAGGCGCGCTGGGCCGCGATCAGCGACGAGATCTCCGTGACGGCGTTCACGTTGGCCTCTTCCAGATAGCTCTGCTGGAGGTTGCCGAAGCCCTCGGACCCCGGCAGCGCGCTGATCGCCGGGCCGGAGGCGGCGGTCTCCACGAACAGGTTGTCGCCGATCGATTCGAGGCCGACCTTGTTGACGAAGCGCGAGAGCTGGAACTGGCCGAGCGCCTGGGGCGCGGTCTGGCCCGGCAGCGTCGCCTGCACGGCGCCGGTGGCGCTGATCGTCACCGAGGTCGCGGTCTGCGGCACGGTGATCGCCGGATCGAGCAGGTAGCCGTCGCGGGTGACGAGCTGGCCCGTGGCCGAGAGGTCGAAGGAGCCGTCCCGGGTGTAGCCGGTGCGGCCGTCCGGCATCGTCAGCCGAAAGAAGCCCTCGCCGCGGATGGCGACGTCGTAATCCTTCTCGGTCGAGGTGAGCGTGCCCTGCGACATCACCCGGGCCGTCGAGGTCGTCTTCACGCCCGAGCCGATCGCCAGCCCGGCGGGGAGCTGCGTGTTCTGCTCGGAGGTCGAGGAGCCGGCCCGGCGCAGGTTCTGGTAGAGCAGATCCTGGAAATGGACCTGCTGGCGCTTGTAGCCGGTGGTGCGCAGGTTCGCGATGTTGTTGGAGATGACCTGGACGTTCAGTTCCTGGGCCGCCATGCCGGTGGCGGCGGAGTAGAGGGCGCGCATCGCTCGAGGCCCCCTTAGGCGACGTTGGCGAGGCGGCTGATCGCCGAGCCCCGCAAATCGTCGAGGCGCGAGATCATGCTCGACACCATGGTGTAGGTGCGGTTCACGTCCATCAGCCGGGTCATCTCGAGCACCGGGCGGACGTTGGAGCGCTCCAGCGCCCCGGCCTCCAGGCGGCCGTCGAGCCCGGCCGGTTGGCCCGCCTCCCCCGAGGCGAACAGGTTGCCCCCCTCGTTGGTGAGTTGCTGCGGGTTGGCGAAGCTGACGAGCTTGATCCGGCCGCGGATGCCGAGGTTGGTCGAGACCGTGCCGTCGGCTCCGATGGCCAGACCGGTCTCCTGCGCATTGATGGAGATCGGGCCGCCGTCGCCCGCGACGGGGTAGCCGTCGCTGGTCACCAGGGTGCCCTGCGGGTTGATCTCGAAGGCGCCGTTGCGGGTGTAGCGCTCGCCCTGGGGCGTCTGCACGGCGATGAAGGCCGAGCCCTTGACGGCGACGTTGAGCGGGTTGCCGGTCTGCTCGACCGGGCCCTGGCCGAGGTCGAGGGTGGTGCCCTGGTCGATGACGTAGGAGAGGCGCCGGTCCGGGCGCGCGAAGGAATCCGCGCTCGCCACCGGCATCAGGTACTCCTGGAAGCGGCTGCTGCGGGACTTGAACCCGTTGGTCGAGACGTTCGCCATGTTGTTGGCGATCACGTCCAGCTCGCGCTGGAGCGCCACTTGGCTCGATACGCCGATGAAGAGGGCATTCTGCATCGTGAACTCTGGGACTCGCCGCCGCGGTGGCGGCAACGATCCATTCAGCATGCGCCGTGCCAGTGGCGACGGATCTGATTTCGCAATTCATTATAACGACTTAGGTCGGAGTCTGTTGACCCTGGCGGCAGGTCGCGGTTGTGCTGCGGCAATCCTCGCCCGGCAGCAATTGCCGGCTTAACGGCGCGTTAACCCTGATGCTTCGATATCGGGCCGTACCCGAGCGCGGATATCCGCGAGAGAGCATTATTCCATGGCCAAGACGCCCAAGAAGGCCTCTTCCGAGGAGGGCGAGGCCGGATCCGCCACCGCCCCGAAGGGCAAGAAGAAGCTCATGATCATGGTAGCCGCCGCGGTCTTGCTGCTCGGCGGCGGCGGGGGCGCCTTCCTGATGATGGGCCGCGGCGGACATGGCGACGGCGCGGAGGCTGCCGGGGATTCCCACGGGGGCGGGCATGGCGGTGGCGACAAGGCCGGCCCGGACGGCAAGAAGCCGGTCGTTTTCGTCGAAGTCCGCGAGATGATGCTGAACCTCAGCCCCGATCTGCCGCAGGACAAGACCAAGTACGCCAAGGTCCGCCTCGCCCTCGAACTCAAGGATGCCAAGGTCGAGGAGGAAGTGAAGCCGATGATGCCGCGCGTCGAGGACGCGCTGCAGGTCTACATGCGCGAGCTGCGCCCCAGCGACCTCACCAGCTCGCTCGGTCTGTTCCGGCTGCGCGAGGAGCTGCTGCGCCGCGTGAACATCGCCCTCTATCCGGCCCGGGTCGAGGCGGTGTTGTTCAAGGACGTGATCGTCCAGTGACCCTACCCCTTCCCGTCACCCTTTCGGCGCACGCCTGATGGAACCCGAGGACGAACTCCCCGAGGACGACTGGTCGGCGGCCCTGCTGGAGCAAGGCGCCGAGGGCGGCGACTCGTCGCTCGCCGAGGAATGGGGCGCGGCGCTTGCCGAGCAGGGCACCACGCGCAGCGCCGGAGACGTCGCCGCCGAATGGGCGACGATGATCGAAGACGGGGAGAGCGACAACCTCCCCGAACTCGCCGGCAACGACCGGGTGCTGAACCAGGACGAGATCGACGGCGTCCTCGGCTTCTCCATGCGCGAACTCTCGGCCTCCGGGGCCGGAGGCGTGCAGGCCATCGTCGATTCAGGCGTCGTCCAGTACGAACGCCTGCCGATGCTGGAGATCGTCTTCGACCGGATGATCCGGTTGCTGTCGACCTCCCTGCGCAACCTGTTCCAGGACAACGTCGAGGTCACGCTCGACAACATCACCTCGGTGCGCTTCGGCGACTACCTCAACGCGATCCCGCTGCCGACCCTGCTCGGCGTGTTCCGGGCCGAGCAATGGGAGAATTCCGGCCTCGTCACGGTCGATTCCAACCTCGCCTACGCGACCTTCGACCTGCTGCTGGGCGGTAAACGCGGCGGCACGTCGAGCCGCCTCGACGGGCGGCCGTTCACCGCCATCGAGATGACGCTGGTGCGCCGTCTCGTTGAGATCGTTCTGGGCGACCTGGAGTTGTCTTTCCAGCCGCTTTCCCCCGTGACCTTCGGGATCGACCGGATCGAGACCAACCCGCGCTTCGCCACGATCACGCGGCCGGGCAACGCCGCGATCCTGATCAGCCTGCGCCTCGATGTCGACGGGCGCGGCGGCATGCTGCAGATCCTGTTCCCCTACGCCACGATCGAGCCGATCCGGGAACTGCTCACCCAGAGCTTCATGGGCGAGAAGCTCGGCCGCGACCACGTCTGGGAGGGCCACCTCGCCACCGAGATCTGGCAGGCCGACGTGACCATGGAGGCGGTGCTGCACGAGATGATGCTGCCGTTGAAGCAGGTCATGAACCTCAAGGTCGGCGAGACGCTGATGTTCGACGCCAAGCCGTCGGACCTGATCACCGTGCGCTGCGGCGACTGGGCTCTGACGCAGGGACGGATTGGCCGGGTCGACGGCCACATCGCCGTGCAGGTCACCCGCCCGCTGCGGCGCTCGCGCACGACGATCCAGGCCTACGAGGCCTCGATGAACAACCGGTCGGACAATTAGGGTCGTTGAGGGTGCCGTCATGAGTCTCTTCGTCACCCTCGCCGCCGATATCCTGGTGGCGGTCCTGCTGGCGGCGACGATCGTCACCTCCCTGCGCCTGTCCCGCCGGATCGGTCAGCTCAAGGGCGACGAGGCGGCCCTGCGCCAGACCATCGGCGATCTGATGGTGGCGACCGGGTCGGCCGAGCGCGCCATCGCGGGCCTGCGCGCCGCCATTGACGATGCCGATCGCACCCTCAATGCCAGCCTGGACTCCGCGGCTGCCCGATCCGCCGAGCTGAAGCTGCAGGTCGAGGCCGGCGAGACGGTGGTGACGCGCATCGGCGCCATCGTGGCGCAGATGCGCACGGTGCCGGCCCGGCCGGAGCCGGCGCCTGTCCCTGCCGTACAAATCGTGACCGAGCCCGAGGTTCAGCCCCTGCGTCGATCGGAGCCGTCGAGCCCGAACGGGGAGCGGCTTGGGGCCGCCGCCGCGGCAGCACTGGCGATGAGTGAGCGCGCGCTGGCCCGCGTCCGGGCGCGCGCCGCGTGACCGGGGTCAAGGCTCCGAAGATTCCGCCGCCGAAACCAGATCCCGAGGCGAAGATTCGCCGCGCCGGTACGGCGCTGCGCAGCGCGCCTCCCAAGCCGGTGCGCCCCAAGCCAGCATCAACGAGGCGGCTGCGTCTCGTCGATGCCGTCGCGCTGGCGGCGGCGGGGCTCCTTGTCCTCAAGCTGCTCAGCTTGATCCAGGTCGGCCTTCCGGAGAGCGGCGCGCTGCCGGATTACGGACGGGCGGTGGCCCGCGCCCGCACCGGTTTCGACATCCCCGACCCCGTCACCACGGGCTCGGTGGGCGGCAAGGAAGAGAAGGCCGCTCCCGCCGAGAAGCCAGCCGAGAAGCCCCCGGAGGCGCCGCCCGCCGCACAGGGCCCGGTCTCGCCCACAGAGCGCGTGCTCCTGGAAAAGCTCGGCGCCCGGCGCGACGCCCTGCGCGAGAAGAGCGACGAGCTGGATCTGCGCGAGAAGATGCTGGGCGAAGCCGAGCGGAAGCTCGAAACCGGCCTCGGCGATCTCAAGAAGGCCGAGGATAAGGTCGAGACGGTCGCCAAGGCGAAGGAGGATGCCGAGAAGCAGGGGCTCAAGAACATCGTCACGATGTACGAGTCGATGAAGCCCAAGGACGCCGCCCGGGTGTTCGACCGGCTCGGCCACGACGTGCTGGTGCCGATCGTGCTGGCGATGAACCCGCGCAAGATGGCCGAGGTGCTGGCCGTGATGCAGCCCGAGACCGCCGAACGCCTGACCGTGGCGCTGGCCAATCGCGCCCGCGGCACCGGCGGTGCGCAGGCCCAGGCCGGTGCGGGGCTCCCGGCGGGCGAATTGCCGGCGATCGATCCGGGGGTGCCGGGTCGGTAGCATCACGCGGCCAGCCGACAGAGCCTGCGATACACCTTTGACCGATGGTGCCGATCCGTCGGCGCGGTATAGCATTCGGCGAAACCGCGCTGGCCGCGCTTTCTTGGGAGACCCCGAATGTCCGAACTCGCAACCCTGCGCGGCTTGTCGGGCCTCAGCCCGGAGCCCCCTGCCCTGAAGGGCGCGGCGCTCGTGCTCATCGATCTGCAGCAGACCTACCGCGAGGGGATCATGCGCCTCGACGGCGTCGAGCCGGCGATCCGCGAGGCGGCGGATCTGCTGGCCCGGGCGCGCGCGGCCGGCATCCCGGTCTTCCACATCCGCCACGATGCCGGGCCGGGCTCGCCCTACGACGTCACCGCACCGATCGGCCAGATCAGCCCGGAGGTGGCGCCGCAGGGCGACGAGCCGGTGATCACCAAGGCTTACCCGAGTTCCTTCGTGGGCACGGATCTCCAGGCGCAACTGGAGGCGGCGGGCGTGAAGGACGTCGTCCTGGCCGGCTTCATGACGCATATGTGCGTGAATTCCACCGCCCGCAGCGCCTTCAACCTCGGCTTCCGCCCGACCGTCGTGGCCTCCACCACGGCGACGCGGGACCTGCCCGGGCCGGACGGGTCCGTGGTGCCCGCCGCCCAGCTCCAGGCGGCGAGCCTCGCCGCGCTCGGCGACCTGTTCGCCGTGGTGGCACGCCGGCAGGCCGACATCCCCGACTGAGGCTTTCAGGCTGAGATCCGCAGGGCGGCGGCAGGGCTCAGCTCGCTATCCGCGCCAGCGCGGCCACCACCTCCTGCAGGGCGGGCCGCAGGGCCGGGTCGGGCTGCGTGCAGCTCTGTTCCAGAGACCGAAGCTCCGCGGGCGGCGCATCGCAGCGGTCGAGCAGCTCGCCGAGCAGGATCCCCATCGCCCGCGCCTCGATCCGCGCAAGCGCCGCGCCGGCCGGCCCGTCCGGCAGCGCCGAGGCGGCGCCGAAATCGCTGAGCACGGCCGCGCCGGTTCCGGCCTCCCAGAGCGTGTTGTGCGCGTAGAGATCGCCATGGATCAGGCCGCGCTTGTGCAGATGGGCTGCCGCCTCCGCGACGGATCGCGCGATCCGCAGGGCCCGCTCCGGATCGAGCTTGAGATCCGGAGCGTAGACGTCGCGGCTGCAGCTCGCGAGGCTCGGCGGCCCGGCCAACACGCGCCAATCCGGCGGGAGGAGCCGGAGCAGAAGCCCCTCGGTCCCGTCGGGATGGCCGTCGAGCCGGCCGAGCGCCCCGGTCAGCGCCGGATGCGTGCCGGCGGCGAGGCAGGCCTCCATCTCGCGGGCGGGCAGGCCGTCGCTCGTCATCGCGCCCTTGAACAGCTTCAG
>NZ_JALNUM010000038.1:0-49165 GCF_026540795.1 Methylobacterium sp. GC_Met_2 | reverse complement strand
CGGAGCGACGGCGCCGTTGATGAAGGCGTTGTTCCGGTTGCGGCCGAAGTCGAGGTACTGGGCGTCGGCCTCGATGCCGACGACGACGCCGGAGCCCGGGGTGAACTGATAGTTGTAGCCGACCTGGGCGCCGCCGGAAAAGCCGTCCTGGCTGCGATCGCGGAAGGTCGCGGTCGTGCCGACAGCTGCGTAGGGGGCGGGGACGCCGAACACCGAGCTGTTCGAGCGGCTGGAGGCGTCGAAGGCGTAGCCGGCATTGATACCGAAGTAGGCGCCCGACCAGGTGAACACCGGCACGGGGGTGAACACGGGCGGCGGGGCGGCGCGGCGCGGAAGGTCGGCGGCCGAGGCGGCGGCGGTCAGGGCGGTGAAGGCGGCGAGCGAGGCCAGGAGCTTGGTCATCACGTAAGGTCCAACATTCAATCTGGAGCTATGACTACCGGACGGTGGGCCAAATAGCTGTAGTTTTATGGACACACCACAAGGTGACTAGAGGGCGCGTCGTAGTAAACCGCCTCTTAACGCGCCCTCGACCGCCGCAATACTTCTTGGTCACCATGCACGAGCGCCAGAACATCTCAGAGCCGCTTTGGTTGCGAGCCGTCAGACCGTTGCCGTTCGGCTGTGGCCGTGATGCTACAGTGTGGAAAGCCGCTTCGCTGCAAAGTGGGTCGCGTTCCGCATATCCAGCATCAGCATGCCGATCCGGCCCGAGCACCGCTTATTCTATCTCATCGACTGAGCGCAGCTCTCGGCCGCGATCCGGTTCGGGCGAGCGAAAGGCTGCTGAGAGAGTTGCGATCGGCCGCACGGGCGGATGGTCTACCATCTGAGCGATGGTCGCTGGTGGGACGCTGATACCGGCCGGTGGCGCGATGGCGCGGGCTGCAGGATCCGTGTTGATGCGGAAACCGACATTATCGGTCGTGCTCGCCGGACGCGGGTCGTCCTGGCGGCGGACCACCGTGATCACGACACCTTGAACAACGCGGACGCCGATCTCGCGGCGCTCCGCCAGCGCTGCCACATGATCGACGACCGGCCAGAACATCAGCGACGGCGCTGGCTGACCCTGTTCCGGTGAAAGGCGCTGGGTGACCTATTCGGCGGCCCATACGGGTGAACTGTAGAATGGACGCGGAACACGACGAGGGGGAGACCGTGAACGCCGGCATATGCCTGCCGCGTGTTACTGGCACCTGAGAACAGAGCAGGTCCCGGTAACGGGTGATTAACCCTACGGGCGCAGGATGGCCGTAGCGATCGGCCTGTGGGCTGAGTGCCGAAAGTGCAGCACAAAGGCCAATCCCCCCGGCCTCGGTGCTGCCTCACCGTCGCAGTTGCGCCCTTGGCAGCCAATTAGAGCTGCTTAACCCGCTTTGACGAGTCGCGGTGCCGGTAGAAATCCCAGAGCAAGAACGCTGGGAACGGGATCATGATGGCGAAGAAGATCCAATCGAACATCTGTGGCATCGGGCAAGCCTCCTACAGTTTATAGAACGGCTAACCCGCATCGAGCCCAGCAGGTCCGACGCGGGTCCTCGCTGCCCCGCAGGTCTGTGCCAGCTAAACCTTGTCGTCTGGCTCGGTTGGCTCCACACTTGTGCCCAGCCCCCCGCTCGCGGGCTCGGAAATCGGCTCGTGCTTGTCTCCACCGGTTGGGCCTGATCCGTCGTAGGCACCACGTTTATAGCTGTTGAACTGTCGTCGCCGATTGGGGTGCTGATCGAGGGTCGTGTCGGGGAAGCGGTACAGCGGTCGCCAAGGGGTGGCTGGCGCACCCAAACGAATAGCGCTTGGCAATGTGAAAAGCCAAGCCGCAAGTAGCATCCACGGCACAACGAAAACAATAAAAGCGGTCAGGCCCATGGCGACCCCCAGCGATACTCGACACCAATAGGGCGAACGCCGGGGATGCAATACTGATCCTACGGTTAAGTTTTCAATCGATACTGCACTGCAGCGCATTCTCCACGACGGGCAGCGCGATGCGCCAGGATGGCGATCCGGCCCGAGCACCGCTTCGTCTACCCCATAGACTGGGCGCAGCTCTCGGCCGTGATCCAGTTCGGGCGAGCGAAAGGCTGCTGCGCGGGCTGCGGCCGACCACACGGGCGCATGGTCTACCACCTCGGCAATGGTCGCTGGTGGGACGCTGAAACCGGCCAGTGGCGCGATGGGTGGGGCCGCTGCGTCCGGATCGCTGCAGAAGCTGACATCCTCGGCCGCGCTTGTCGGACGCGTGTCGTCCTAGCGGGGGCCAACCGTGATCACGGCACCGCGAACAATGCCATCGCCAACCTCGCGGCCTTCTGTCATCGCGGCCACATGGTCCACGACCGGCCGGAGCATCAGCGGTGGCGCTGGCGCACGCCGTTCCGGCGGAAGGGGGTCGGGGATTTGTTTGGCGGCTCCTACGGGTAGGAAGGCACCGGCCGGTTGTCTGGATGTGAGACATCCTTGGCATCTGCAACGACGCGGAGGGCGCGTTTGATGAGAGTAGAGCTGGGCGGTTTGTAAGTTGGGCTGGCGAGCGCGGGATCGGCTTCGAGACGCTGGCGCAGCACCATCTCGGGCAAGAGCCCGTTCAGCACGCGCTGCCGGCGGCCGTTGTAGGCCGCGTTGAAGCCGCGCAGCACGATCTCCAGGTCGGTGTGGCTGTAGAGCGTGATGCCCATCACCTCCCGTTGCACGCGACCGTTGAAGCGCTCGACCATGCCGTTGGTTTTCGGCGCGGACGGGCGTGTTTTACGATGCTGCACACCGTACCGCTCGCAGGCGGCCTCGAACGCATCGGCCGTGAAGCAGGAGCCGCGGTCGGTGAGCACGTGGGTGACCCGGAACGGAAAGGCGCCGAGCGCGTCCGTGAGGACGGCCACCGCCGAGGCCGTGGTCTCGTCGTCCTTGACGGCAAGATGCACGTAGCGAGAGGCGCGATCGATGGCGACGTACAGGTAGCGCTTGCGCGAGACGCGGTCGCGGTCCTGCAGCTTGTGCAGGTGCTTCACGTCGACGTGGATGAAGCCGACCTCGTAGTCCTTGAAGCTGCCGTGTGGCTTGCGGGCCCTCTCGGCGGGCGGCAGCCGGTTCAGGCCCTCGGCCTTGAGGATGCGGTAGACCGCGTCCCGGTTTAGTGTTGGCAGGAAGTGGCTGACGATGAAGGTCAGCGCGTCGAGGGGAAAGCCGATGGCGCGCTCCTCATCGCTGGCTCGCCACGCGAGCTTGTGGGGTCGCGCCGAGCGGTCCTGACACGCCTCGGGGCCGCGTTTGCGCCATTTGCGGATGGTCTCGGTCGAGACACCGTAGCGCTTGGCCAGCACGCCGGAGCTCTCCGCCGAGCGGACGATCTCAGCGCGGACAACCGGGGTGGTGCGGGCCTGGGGGTGGATGGCGAGCATCAACGAGCCCTCCTGGCAGCACCGCGGCGCACACCCTCAAACCGCCACGCGTGGGCTTTGATCGCCCAGCGTGCCACATCCCAACGACGTTCCGCAACCAAACAGCTAGTTCGACACCCGGGTGATAGCGCGGTCGACGTTCACGCGGGCCGACCAGTCCTTGGCGCGGTCCTGGCCCTTGAGGTCGATCAGCCGGGTGCCGCTGACATCGACGTTCTTGAAGTCCGCACCCGCCACCGTGGCCCCGGTCAGGTTCGCCCCGGACAGATCCGAGCCCATCAGCACCACGTCGGTAAGGTCGGCATCCTCGAGGTCGGCGTATTCCAGGCGCGACCGCCCGAGGTCGGCTCCCTTGAGGTTTGCACCCGAGAGGTTCACCGACGTGAACACCGCCCGCATCAGGCCCATGGACTGGTTCTTGATGTCGGCCCCGCCCTTGAGGTCCACGAGCGTGGCGCCGCTCATGTTGGCGCCCTTAAAGTCGCCGATCGGCATCGAGCGACTGAGGTCGGCACCGCTGAGGTTGGCGTCCCGCGCGGTGATGCCGAACATCTTCGCGTCCGCGAGCTTGGCGCCGGACAGGTCGGCCTTCAGGAACCACGCCTGTTCGAGGTTGGCCCCGCTGAGGTCGGCGCCGCGCAGGTTGGCCTTGTTCAGGCGCGCCGTCCTCAAGTTGACGCCCCGGAGGTTCAGACCGGACAAGTCGAGGCCGGACAGCGCCCTGTCGTGCAGGTCGATCGGCTTGCCGTCCGCGGCCTTGATCATCGCCTCGATGTCGGCGCGGCTCATCTCGGCCTGGGTCATCGCGGGCGAGGACATGTTGGCGCCGAGCAGCAAATCCTGTTCGGCCGCGGCGGGGCCGGCGGCGAGGGCGGCGAGCATGAGGCTCAGGGCGAGGCGGCGCATCGGTTCACTCCCATCGGGCGCTGACCGTCTGCCGCACCCGTATCGTGTTCATTATCTCGCGATGCTATGCCGAGCGGCTGCGATCGGTCGGTGACCCAGGTCACACAAGTCCGACGCGGTGGGAGAAAACGCAGCGCGAGCCGGACGATCCGCCCATCGTCATGGCCGGGGGACGACGCTAGCCATGATGGACGTGCACAAGGTCGAACGCTGGATCGACCGGTTTCCGCTCCTCCAAGCGCTCAGCCCGGCGCACCTCCAGCTCGCCAGGGGGACCGTTCAGTTTCCGGTGTTGGAGGCCGGCGCCACGGCCTACGAGTTGGACGGCGAATGCGCCAACTACCTGATGTGCCTGGAGGGCCGCACGCGCATCTTCCGCACGTCGGAGGGCGGGCGCGAGGTGCTGATCTACAAGGTCGGCCCCGGCGGCACCTGCGCGCTGACTACCCAGTGCCTCCTGTCCGGCGGCACCTTCCCGGCGCAGAGCGTGGCCGAGGAGCGGACCGAACTCGCGGCGCTGCCGGTGAGCACGTTCCAGCACCTGATGGGCGACAGCGCGGCCTTCCGCAGCTTCGTCATGGACGACTACACCCGGCTGATGTCCGGCCTGTTCACGCTGATCGACGAGGTCGCTTTCGCACCGCTGAAGCAGCGTCTTGCGCACCGACTTCTCGCTGAGGCCGACCCGCGGGGCATCGCCGCCGTGACCCACCAGACGCTGGCGGACGACGTCGGCAGCGTGCGTGAGGTCGTGAGCCGCATCCTGGCGCAATGGGCTGAGGCGGGTCTCATCGAACTTCGTCGGGGCGCGGTCGAGATCGTCGACCGGACCAGCTTGGAGGCCGCTGGCCGGCGGTGACCTGCCGTGCGCCGGCGTCTGCTTTCGCGGTGGAGGTGGATCGAGCTTTACGACCGCGTTGGGTCAGTAGGAGCCCGTCCGCTTTTCGGCGGCCCGTCTCGGAAGCAGACCAGCCGCTTTCGGCCAGTTCCAGTCGCGTTGGTAGCCACCTCTGAACGGCTGGGTTGGGTGGGTTTCTGCCGGTCCGCTTTCAGGCGAAGGCTACCAGTGGCAGACATCGCCATGACACCCTTTTACATCAATGGGACCTCCGAAGAGGCTGGCTCAGAACGTAGAACTGCCTGCTACGAGTGACGCTCGACGGAGCCGTTGTCAGGCGTACCGTGTGGCTGCTCCTCTGCGAGAAATGCGGCACCGTCTAAGTGCAGTTCGGTGAGCGCGATGGAGGCCCGGTAGACTTCAGTGTCGGTCATGTCGAGCACGCGCACCAAGAAAGTAACGTGCCCGCCCAAGAGGTAATCGCCCGCGATCTCACACAACGCCCGACGTGCATAACGCTGGGCCGCGCTGACATCTGGCAAGTCAGTCCCTTCGTCATCGAAGCATTCGCCGCTGGGGCCCGAGGTGTAGAAGAAATAGCGCGGCATTTCGGATGCTTACCCAATACAACCTTGCTCGGCGATCCACCGCAGGTATGCAAGACCCCGTTGCCGGGCGTCACAGTCCGTAATCCCAGCAAAAATCGACGAGGCCTCAGCATTTTCGGCAAGAACCTGGGCCCTGCCGCCGTGGCGTTCCTCCGGTTGCTTGAATGTATCTAGCGGAATGTCGAGCGCGGAAGCGATCCTCTCCATGATGTCAGTCGCGTTTGCTTGGCCTCCGATCTCAGGTGAATTCTGGATAGCGGCTGGGCCGAACTGCGTAGGGGGCGAGGCATTGCGATCCACTGGCGAAGCTCCGATCGTGTTCGCCGATATAATTAGCTCAACGCACGACCGTTATGATGCAGATGTACCGGTTAGGCGGTCTACTCAGTGGTACGCGGTCGCATCATACCAACGGCCTGTGAAGGTGACTCGGCTTGTTGCGCGGTGTGTTGGCTTCTGATTCGATGGCGGGATCAGGAGCGTTCGCCATGGCCGGGATCGCCATCACCCGCAGCGATCTCACTGCCGAGGCGTTGCGTGCCGCCTCCGCCAAGGCGCCCGGCGTCTTGGCGGCCCGGCGCATGCTGGCGCTGGCGGTGGTGCTTGCTGGGGCTGCCCGCACCAGCGCCGCCGGCTCCTGCGGCATGGATCGGCAGACCCTGCGCGGCTGGGTCCACCGCTACAACGCCGAGGGACTGGCTGGTTTGAACGACCGCAAGGCGCCGGGGCGGGCGGCCAAGCTGACGCTCGAGCAGAAGCAGCAGTTGGCCGTCCTGGTCGAGGCCGGGCCGGACCTCGACCAGGACGGCGTGGTGCGTTGGCGCCGGGTCGACCTGCAGGGGCGGATCGAGGAGCTGTTCGGGGTCGAGATGCACGAGCGCACGGTCGGCAAGCATCTGGCGGCGTTGGGCTTCGTGCAGCTCTCGGTGCGCCCGCAGCATCCCAAGGCCCATGATGAGATCCAGGAGGCTTTTAAAAAAGCTTCGCCGCGCGCGTGGCAGAGATCCTGCCCGAACCCGCCCGCGACAAGCCGCTCGAGATCTGGTTCCAAGATGAAGCCCGCGTCGGCCAGCAGGGCACGCTGACGCGGGTGTGGGCGCGCAAGGGCACACGCCCGCGCGCTGCGCGCGACCAGCGCTACACGTGGACGTATCGGTTTGGCGCTGCCTGCCCGGCACGCGGGACCAGCGCGGCTTTGGTGCTGCCGACGGTCGACACGACGATGATGTCGCTGCACCTGGCCGAGATCGGCAAGCAGGTCGCGCCGGGCTTGCGCGCGATTCTGGTTCTGGACGGGGCTGGCTATCACGGCAGCTCCAAGACACGCCGCCCACGCGGCTTAGTCGTGCCGGACAACATCACGGTGATGCATCTGCCAGCGTCGTCGCCGGAGTTGAACCCGATGGAGTTGGTCTGACAGGACTTACGCCAGAACAAGCTCGCCAACCGGGTGTTCCGCGACGACCGCCAGATCGTCGATGCCTGCTGCGACGCCTGGAACTTCTTCGCTCACAAACACAGCCCTTGTCACATCTATCACAGCGCCAAACTGGGCACAGGTCAAAATCTAGGGCCGTTGGTATCAGTTTTCGATGAGGCTTCTGATGCGGGAGGCCAGCGCCTCCATCGCGAACGGCTTCGTCAGGACATGCATGTCCGGCTCCAGCAGGCCGTTGCCGACGGCCGCGTTCTCGGCGTAGCCCGTGATGAAGAGGACCTTGAGGCCGGGTCGCGTCACCCAGGCCGCGTCCGCCATCTGGCGCCCATTCATGCCACCCGGCAGCCCTACATCGGTGACCAAGAGGTCAATGGGTACGTTCGATTGCAGCACCTTGAGGCCGGCGGCGCTGTCGCCGGCCTCTATGGCCATGCACCCGAGCTCTTCCAGCACATCCGTCACCAGCATCCGGATGGCCGGCTCGTCGTCCACGATGAGGACCGTTCCGTCCTGCCCGGCCCGGGACGCGGTCAAAACGGCATGGGGTAAGTCCTCGGGTTCCGCCTCACCATAATAGCGAGGCAGGTAGAGGCACATCGTCGTGCCCTGGCCGACCTCCGAGTAGATCCGCACCTGCCCGCCCGATTGCCGGGCGAAGCCGTAGATCATCGAGAGGCCCAGGCCGGTGCCCTGACCGGCGGGCTTGGTCGTGTAGAACGGGTCGAAGGCGCGCGCGACGACCTCGGGCGGCATGCCCGTGCCGGTGTCGGTGACGCAGAGCGAGAGGTACTGGCCGGGCGGCAGGTCGCGCTCCCGGCCGGTTCGTTCGTCGATCCACCTGTTCGCCGTCTCGATGGTGATGCCCCCCCCCGTCCGGCATCGCGTCGCGTGCGTTGATGCAGAGGTTCAGCAGGGCATTCTCCAGCTGCGGAGGGTCGATCAGAGCAGGCCAGAGGCCGGAGGCGCCGACCGTCTCCACGTGGATGGAGGGCCCGACGGTGCGACGGACGAGATCCTCCATCCCGGCCACGAGCCGGTTCACGTCCGTCGGCTTGGGGTCGAGGGTCTGGCGACGCGAGAAGGCGAGCAATCGATGCGTCAGGGCGGCGGCGCGCTTGGAGGCGCCCTCGGCCGCATGCATGTAGCGGTCGAGGTCGTTGAACCGCCCCTGGCTCATACGGGTTCGCATCAGCTCCAGGCTTCCCGAGATGGCCGCGAGCAAGTTGTTGAAATCGTGCGCCAGCCCGCCCGTGAGTTGGCCGACGGCCTCCATCTTCTGCGATTGCCGTAACGCGTCCTCGGCCTCGGCCAGCAAGGCCGCCTGCTCGTGTTCCGCCGTCGTCGCCCGCCCGCTCGCATGGATCTCGTCGTCCTCGAACGCCGCGGTCCAGGCAAACCAGCGGTAGGAACCGTCCGCGTGGCGGAAGCGATACTCGTAGGGCTTGGTCAGCGGCGCCTCGAAGATGCCGACGAAGGCGGCCTGCGTCGCGGCAAGGTCGTCCGGATGCGTGAACGTCACGAAGCTCCGGCCTACGAGATCGGAGGCTTGCCAGCCCAGATGCTCCGTCCATGCGCCGTTGACCCGGGTGATGACGCCATCCGTACCGGCGATGGCGAGCAGGTCCCGCGACAGCCGCCAGGCCCGCTCCAGGGCGCGGGCCCTGTCGGAGACGCGCGTCTCCAAGGTCGCGTTGAGATCCTGCAGCGCGAGCCCGGCCTGCTCCGCGGTACGGCGTGCGTCGAGCAGGTCCTGCTCGTAGCGCCGACGGTCGGAGGCGTTGAACACCGTGACCCGGATGAAGCGGATGACGCCCGCCTCGTCCCGACGGACAACGGCGTTGACGAGGACCGGCAGGGTCGTCCCGTCCGAACGCAGACGTCGAGGGCGACCTCGTTGAACGACCCCTGCAGGCGCAGGAGCGGAGCGAAGTGAGTCTCGTAGTAGATCTTGCCGGCGATGTTGAGCAGGTCGAGGAAGCGACGTCCGACGAGTTGCTCGGAGGCGAACCCGGTCCATGTCGAGAACGTCCGGTTGACCCTGGAGATCCGGCCGTTGGGCAGGGTCTCCAGGTAGCCGCAGGGCGCGTTCTCGAAGAGATCCTCCAGATCGCCGGCCTCGGGCAATGCCGGGATGGCCGCCACCTCGTTCAAGGCGCCGTCCTCACAGGAAGGCTCTCATCGCCGCGATGGTCTCGTCCGGGGCGCTCAGGTTCGGGCAGTGGCCCGTCGCGTCGATCAGGACGAACTCGCTGTCGCGCAGGTTCTCGTGGACGAACTCGCCGACGGCGACCGGCGCGATCACGTCCTCGGAGCACTGGATTACGAGGCAGCGCGCGGCGACGCCCGCGAGGTCGGCGCGGTTATCCGAGAGGAAGGTGGCCCGGGCGAAACGCTTGGCGATGTCCGGGTCCGTGCGGCAGAAGCTGTTCGTCAGCTCCTCGCCGAGCTCCGGCCGGTCCGGGTTGCCGATGATGACGGGCGCCATGGCCTGCGACCAGCCCATGTGGTTGCTGTCGAGGAACTCCAGCAGTTCGTGGATCTGCGCCTCGCTGAAGCCGCCCTCGTAGCCTGCGTCGTCGATGTACCGCGGGGACGGACAGACCATCACGAGGGTGTCGAAGAGCTCGGGCGCCTTTTTGGAGACGAGCACCCCGATCATGGCGCTCACCGAATGCCCGACGAAGACGCTGCCGCGCACGTCGAGTGCGCGGCAGAGCTCGACCACGTCGTCGGCATAGCCTTCGAGGGTGGCATACCTGTCGGGGTCATAGGCCGAGAGGTCGGAACCACCGGCGCCGACGTGATCGAACAGGATCGTGCGGAACTCGCCCGCGAAGGCCGGGGCCACGAAACGCCACATGTTCTGGTCGCATCCGAAGCCGTGCGCGAAGACCATCGCCCGGGGGCCGGCCCCGGCCTGTCGGACGTTGTGGCGCTGGATGGCTGACGACGCCCCGCTTCCTTGCGCCTCTCCCGTCATTGCATCGTCTTTCAATCCTGGCGCCCGGGCAAAACGGGCGGCCGGTCACGGGCGTCCGCATCGTCTCCCCCGATAAGCACCGAGCTGTCGCACGGCGCGGGACGGAAGCGCGCCATCGTCGCTTCCAGCTTTCCCCACTCGATGGGCTTCTGCATGTAGTCCGTTGCGCCAAGGGCGAAGGCAAGGTTTTGCTCGTCGAGCACCGTCACCATGATGATTGGCGTCGTGCCGAGCTCGGGATCGGCTCGCAGGGTGCGCAGGACCGACCAGCCGTCCATCCTCGGCATGGTGACGTCGAGCAGGATCACGCGAGGATGTAGCGTCCGTGCGGCTTGGAGGCCGGCCTGCCCGTCGACCGCCGTCACGACGCGGAACCCGTCCCTCTCCAGGAATCTCGCGATCAGGTCGCGGGTGGCGGGATCGTCGTCGACGACGAGGACGACGTCGGATGACCCGTCCGTAGCGACGGCCGGGGGTTCGACGACCGACGTTTCGGACGTTCCCTCGGCGAGCAGGGCGGGCATCCGCACGGTGAAGGTCGTACCCGCGCCCTCGACGCTTTCGACCGATATATCCCCGCCGAGCATGTCGACGAAGGCCCGCGTGATCGAGAGGCCCAGACCGGTGCCGCCGAAGCGGCGGGTCGTCGAGGCGTCGGCCTGGGTAAAGCGCTCGAACAACCGGGCCTGCTGCTCGGCGCTCATGCCGATGCCGGTGTCGGCGATCCGGAAGACAAGCGATGCCTCGCCGTCGCGGTCCTCGCGTCCGGCGGACAGGGTGACCTGTCCGGCCTCGGTGAACTTGGCGGCGTTACCGAGCAGGTTGATCAGGCATTGGCGTACCTTTGTGACGTCGGTGTGCGCGTCCCCCAGGTCGTCCCCGAGTTCGAGGGTCAGGACATTGCCCTTCTTCGCCACAAGGGCCTCGACGGTGGCCGCCACGTCCCGGACCACGGCGTCGACGGCGAAATCCTCCGCGTAGACCTCCATGCGCTCGGCCTCGATCTTCGAGAGGTCGAGGACGTCGTTGATCAGCCCCAGGAGGTGGCGCGCGTTCGATTCGATCTTGCGAAGGTCCGGGAGCAAGTCGCCTTGCCCGAGATCCTCCATCTCCTCCTGCAGCATCTCCGAGTAACCGATCACGGCCGAGAGCGGAGTCCGCAGCTCGTGGCTCATGTTCGCGAGGAACTCGCTCTTGGCGCGGTTGGCCTCCTCGGCGGCCAGCTTGGCGGCGGCGAGCTGGCGTTCGAACCTCTTGCGCGCATCGATGTCCGAGACGACCACGACGCCGCCTGTCAGGCGTCCGTCGGCGTCGTGCATCGGCGCCGCGGAGAAGCCGACCCAGGATCGGGTGCCGTCGCCGCGCAGGTAGTCGACCTCCATCGCGACATCGGCCGCCCGTCCCTCGGTGACCTGCACGAGGGGCCACTCCGAGGGGGCGACTTCGCTCCCGTCCTCGCGGAGCGCGCTCCACCGCAACGGTCCCTCGCCGGGTCGCGCCGGGAGAACCCCATGACCGAGGATCGTCTCCACCCGGGCGTTGTGCCCGACAATGCGTCCCGACGGCGCCTCCGCGATGACGATGCCGACCGGCAGGTTTTCGAGCACGGCCCGCAACGTGGCCTCGCTGGTCCGGACCTCGCGCCGTGCCTCGGCCTCCCCGGCCTCGGCCAGCCCCGCCGCGACCGTCCCGGCGAACTGCCGTGCGATCCGGAGGTCCCGTCCGGAGAAGGCGTCGGGCTCGCCGGACTGCAGCTTGAGCACGCCGATGGGCGCGCCGCCGCGGGACACGGGAACGTAGATCGCGGAACGCATGCCGAGAGGCGCGATCACGTCGCGCTTGACCCGATGGTCTAGGAGCACGTCGGGGCAGAGCACGGCCTTGCCGGTGGTCAGGACATGCCCGGACAGGCTGCCGTGCAGCGGAAGCCGCATGCCGACATGGGCGGCAAGGGTCCCGCGTCCCGAACGGTAGACGAGTTCGTCGCCCTGCTGCAGCTCGATCACGCCACCCTGGGCCGCCGGGACCGCCTGCATCGCGCCGGAGACGAGCGCGTCGAGGATGGCGTCCCGGTCGCCCGCCGCGCGGGCGACGACGGCCTGCGTCGCGATGAGGGCGTTCTGCTGCCCGATCAGGATTTCCTGGCCGGCAAGGATGCGTTCGCGCTCGCCGGCGGCGCGGCGCAGTTCCATCTGGCTCATCACCTGTCCGGCGAGGGCCTTGAGGCACTCGGCCTGCTCGACGCTCAACCCGCCCAGGCGCGGTTCGACGTCGATGACGCAGAGCGACCCGAGCCGTTCCCCACCCGCGGTTTCGAGCGGCGCCCCGGCGTAGAAGCGCAGGTGGGGCTCGCCCGTCACCAGCGGGTTTGCGTTCGTCCGGGGGTCCTGCGTCAGGTCCGGGATGACGAGCATGTCGACTTCGCCGAGGGCGTGGGCGCACACCGACTTATCGAGGGTGGTCTCGCAGGAAGAAAAACCCGAACGCGCCTTGAACCACTGTCGGTCCGACCCGACGAGGCTGACCAATGCTACCGGCACATTGCATAGCCGGCGCGCCAGAACCACGATGTCGTCGAACCCCTTCTCGGGAGCGGTATCGAGGATGTCGTAATCCGCGAGCGCGTTCAGGCGACGGACGTCACCGACCAGCGCCGGCAGCGGCGGTCCGGCGTTTCCAGGATGCTGCGGGGCGAGATCTGACGTCAGGGCTTCATTCCATGGATGACGGCCCAGGCGTACCACGGAACCGTCGATGCGTTCCGTGGCATCAGAAACACGCTTCCGTCATGTCGCCGCAGGCCGTCGACCCCGGTCGGCCGGCAGGCATCAATGGTTTCCCGGACCGCACATGGGTCTCACCCCGATGCAGGACGTCCCCAGGGAGGCGAGCGTGCAGGGGTCAGGCTTGTCCGACAAATCGCCGCAATGCCGTTGCGCGGAACTATCGCCGTCCCGATCACCGTCGAGCGGGACGGCCTGCGGTCCGGTCGCCACGGCAATATCAGGACGTACGTATGAGCGGCCCTGCGCCTGATCGACCGGGAGGAGGTTCCGGCGTTAAGGCCCGTTCGCGCGAGCACGAACGGTTCCGAGGTACCATGTGACCGAAAGCCGTCGGCCCTCTCCGTCGCCCACGCCCCGCGGGAACCGTCGGGCCTATCCGGAAGGAAGCTCCCGACGGCCGTGATGTCCCTGTCCAACCGAGGCGCCACGCCGCGGATGCGCACGCCCTTGCAGAACGACATCGCCACGCGGCTCGGCGTGCTCCCGAACTTCTTCTGCACGCCGCCTCGGCGCCGGGGTTGATCGACCGCCTTCGGGACTTCGCGCGCTCGGCCTACTTCGACAGCCCGCTGCGGTCGCTGTTCAAGGAACGGCTGTTCGTCCACCTCTCCCGCTTTTGCGAGGTGCGGTACTGCATCGTCCGCCACGTCGGCTTCCTCGTCGGGCACGGCTACCCTGCGGGCGACGCCGAATGCGAGCCCCAGGCGATCGCCCATGCCATGGCGATGCTGCGCCGGCCCATCCCGGGCGAGGCCGGGTTCGAACGCGCGATGGCCCGCCCGGAGGCCGAGACGTTTACCGAGGCCATGCCGTCGCCCGGGAGCCAGCGCGAGGCCGACCTGTTCGATGCGCTGACCGTGATCTTCCTGGAACCGCTCCGGTCGCTCCCCGCCCGCAGGGTCGTCGGTCACGCCTTCGGCGAGGGCAACCTGGAGATGCTCACCGCCTTCCTCGTCTTCGTGCGGACGGCGCACTATTGGACCGAGACTCATCCCGAGCTTGAGATCGAGCCGGACATGCTCGCGCTGATGTCCGAGCACGGCGACCTGGCGCACCTTCTCCTCGACCAGTCCGAGGCCGAACGGACGTGGTCGCCGATGGAGCGTGCCCGGCTGCTCACCGCGCTTGCCGCCCGGGAAGCCTGGCAGGGCCTGCTGCTCGGGCTCATCCAGGCCCAGCGCGAGACTGACGATCCGGGACGCATCCGGGGACTGGCGACCGAGGCGGTCGGACGGCATCTGGGCGTGCGGGTGGCGGGCTTCGTCATGGTCGACAGCCAACATGCGCCCTCGCTCACGAATTGCTGGACCGATGGCCAACCCGTCGAGCTCATACTGCCCGAGGCGAGCGCTGCGACCCTCCAGTCCGGACGCGTCGTCGCCGTCGCCGACACGGCGGACAAGCCCGATCCTACGGCCAACGTCGCACAGGACGGCGTCCGGGCGCTCCTTGCCGTTCCGATGATGGGGGAAGGCTTGCTCGAAGGCAGCATCGTCGTCGGGCAGGGCGTGGTGCGCGAGTGGGCCGAGGCCGAGATCGGCCTCGTCCGGGACGTCGCCACCCGGACCTGGAACGCCGTGGAGCGTGCCCAGGCATCGAACGCTCTGCGCGACCTGAACGAAACCCTGGAAATCCGCATTGCCACCGCCCTGACCGACCAACGCGTCACCGAGGACGCCCTGCGCCAAGCCCAGAAGATGGAGGCGGTCGGCCAGTTGACCGGGGGCGTCGCGCACGACTTCAACAACCTGCTGACCATCGTCCGCTCGTCGGTCGACTTCCTGCGCCGGCCCGACCTCCCGGAGGCGCGCAAGGCCCGCTACCTCGACGCGGTCTCGGACACGGTCGACCGGGCCGCGAGGCTTACCAGCCAGTTTCTGGCTTTCGCGCGGCGCCAGACCCTGAACCCGGAGGTGTTTGACGTCGGCGAGCGGCTTCGTGCCGCCGCGGACATGCTCGATACCGTCACCGGCTGTCGCATCCGCATCGAGACGGTCATCCCGGACGGACACTGCGCGGTCCGCGCCGATCGCAGCCAGTTCGAGACCGCCTTGGTGAACATGGCCGTCAACGCCCGCGACGCGATGGACGGCGCGGGAACGCCGAGGCTGGAGGTCCGGTGCGGATGCCCGTTGCCGCCGCTGCGCGGCCATGCCGGGTCCGAGGCAGCGTTCGTCGCCCTGTCGATCACCGACGGGGGCGTCGGCATCGAGCCGGGGCTGATCGAGCGGATCTTCGAGCCGTTCTACACCACGAAGGCCGTCGGCAAGGGCACGGGGCTCGGCCTGTCGCAGGAGTTCGGCTTTACCAAGCAATCCGGCGGCGACGTGGCCGTGACAAGCGAGGTCGGGCGCGGGACCACCTTCACGCTCTACCTTCCGGAGGTCGAGGCGAAGGTTCCCGAGCAGCCGGCCGAAGGGACCGTGGAGCGGCAGGGTCCGATCGCCGACGGCCAGCGCGTCCTGGTGGTCGAGGACAACGTCGAGGTCGGGCGCTTCTGCACCCAGATCCTAGAGGATCTCGGCTACGCTACGACCTGGGCTGCGAACGCCGAGGAGGCCTTGGATCGCCTCGGAACGGATGGGGCCGGCTTCCAGGCGGTGTTCTCCGACGTGGTGATGCCCGGGATGGGCGGGCTCGAACTCGCCCGGCGTCTGCGGACCCGCTTTCCCGGCATGCCGGTCGTGCTCGCGTCCGGGCACAGTCACGTGCTGTCCCAGGACGACACCCACGGCTTCGAGGTCATGCACAAGCCCTACTCGGACGAGCAGATCGGTCGCGTGCTCCGCCGGGTGATCCGCGAACCCGCCGCCACGTCTGGGCCGAAGGCGGGGGCGGCGATGCTTCCAGAGCCTGTCCTACCGCCCGGCGCCGACGGGGACCGGACGGCGCTGCTGGCGCGGTATCGCATCCTCGACAGTGGCCCGGAGGCGGTCTTCGACGGGGTGGCGATGCTCGCCAGGACGCTATGCACCGCACCCGTGGCGTTGATCAGCTTCGTCGATACCGACCGGCAATGGTTTACGGCGCGCTCCGGGTTCGACCAATGCCAGACCGACCTGCGTTCGTCGGTCTGCTCCCATGCCATCCGGCAGAGCACGCCCCTGGTCATCGCGGATTTGAATAAGGACGAGCGCACCCGGCGAAACCCGCTGGTGACGGGGGAACCCACATCCGATTCTACGCGGGAGCCCCGCTCTTAACACCGGACGGCGAGGCGCTCGGCAGCCTCTGCGTCATCGATACGGTCCCCCGGCCCGAGAGACTCTCGCCGGAGCGATCGGAAGGGCTCCAGGCCTTGGCCGCTCAGGTCATGCCCAACTCGAACTCCGTCGGGCCCTGGCGGAACGCGACGCGGAGACCGGCCCGCCCCGGGGCTAGCCAGTCGGTGGCGACCGGTAGGCCGTGATTTCGTCCTCCATCCGCGCCTCCCCGCAGCGCTCGCGAAAAGACGTTGGAACTTGACCCACGGGTCGATCACGCCCCGATCGATTCCGAACTCTTCGCGGCGTGAGCCCCGGCTTCCCTGACGAAAACGAGCCCCAACCCGGCAACTCCGGTAGGAACTCCTGGAAGCGGCAGCAAAACGGACGACCGCTTCCGGATTACGGCGGGGATGACGGCTAACGGCAAAGTTGGGTCGGATGCGGAACGTCCGCTGTCGGATCAAGAGCCAAAATCCGATAGTCACCCATAGCGGACACACGACTATGAGCGCAGCGCCTGCTCCTTGCTGCCCTCGATCATCGAGCGGATGCGCGCAGCCATGCGGTCCATCGCGAACGGCTTGGTTAGCACCGCCATGCCCGGCGGAAGCGTCCCGTTGCCGAGGATTGCGTTCTCTGCGTAGCCCGTGATGAATAACACCTTTAGTTCAGGACGGTGGACCCGCGCGGCGTCGGCCATCTGCCGCCCGTTCATGCCACCCGGCAGCCCAACATCCGTGACCAGCAGGTCGATACGCACGTCCGATTGCAGCACCTTGAGGCCAGTGGCACTGTCTCCAGCCTCGATCGCCGCGTAGCCGAGGTCTTCAAGGATGTCGGTGATCAGCATGCGCACGGTCGGCTCGTCGTCGACGATCAGGACCGTCTCACCAGCCTCGGAGCGTGGCAGTTCGCCGATCGTTTGATCTCTCGTCTCATCCTCGACCTCCCCATAGTGGCGCGGCAGGTAGATGCACACCGTGGTGCCCTGCCCGACCTCCGAGTAGATCCGAACCTGCCCGCCTGACTGCTGGGCGAAGCCGTAGATCATCGACAGGCCGAGGCCGGTCCCCTCGCCGATGGGCTTCGTCGTGAAGAACGGGTCGAATGCCCTGGCGACGACCTCCGGTGGCATGCCGGTGCCGGTGTCGGTCACGCAAAGGCTAAGGTACTGCCCCTCGGGCAAGTCGTGCTGTCGCGCGGCCCGCTCGTCCATCCACTTGTTTGCGGTCTCGACGGTGATGGTGCCCCCATCCGGCATCGCGTCGCGCGCATTGATGCAGAGGTTCAGAAGCGCGTTCTCAAGCTGCGGCGGGTCCACCAAGGCAGGCCAGCCATTGGTCGCGCCGACGACCTCGACCGGGATGCCGGGTCCGACCGTTCGCTGGATCAGGTCGTGCATGCCCGTGGCAAGCCGGGTCACGTCGGTGGGCTTCGGATCGAGCGTCTGGCGGCGCGAGAACGCGAGGAGGCGATGCGTCAGGGCCGCAGCGCGCTTGGCTGCCCCCTGTGCCGCCGTCATGTAGCGGTCCACGTCCGTAAGGCGGCCCTGCTGCATCCGGGTCTGCATCAGTTCCAGTGAGCCGGAGATGCCCGCCAGCAGGTTGTTGAAGTCGTGAGCTAAGCCTCCGGTGAGTTGGCCCACCGCCTCCATCTTCTGCGATTGGCGCAGGGCTTCCTGAGCCTGGGCCAGCTCAGCCTGGCCGCGCAACCGTTCCGTGACGTCGGCCACGAACTGGTAGCAACCCACGCGCTCGCCGCGTTCATCGCGCAGGGTGCGGAACTTGATCTCGTAATAGGGACGGGTCCGCTCGGGATCGCCATAGTCCTCAACGAAGGTGGTTTCCTCGCCGGCAAGCCCCCGGCCCCATCCGGCCCGTACCTGCGCCTGATGCTCCGGCTGGTCCGCGAGCAGATCGAGCATGTTATCGCCAACCTTGGGGCGCACGCCGTAGATGCGCTCGAACTCGTCGGCATTCGCTTTGTTGATGGCCAGGATGGTGTAGTTCAGGTCCGCGGCCATCACCAGGACGTCGGTGCGCTCGACGATGGTCGCGAGGAAATTCCGCTCCGCCGTCCGTTCGGAAACCTGTCGCTCCAGCGTCGTGTTCATGACGCGGAGTGCATCCTCCATGCGCTTCCGTTCGGAGATGTCACTGAACAGGACCGCGACGCGATGCTCCCCCGGGTCACCGACGCGGAGCGCGCGCACGTCGAACCACCGCCCGAACACGTCCGCCTTGTTCTCGAAATGCGCCGGTTCGCCGGTCAGCGCGACATGCCCGTAGGTCTCGAACCAATGGTGTTCGAGATCGGGCGCGAACTCGCTTACCCATAAACCGAGGACGTTGGCCCCGGTCTGCCGTTCGAAAGCGGGATTGGCCTCGACGATGCGATAATCGACGGCGCGATCGCCCTCGAACCTCAACTCGATGATGCAGAACCCGACGTCGATGCTCTCGAACAGGGCGCGGTAGCGGCTCTCGCTTTCAGCTAGCGCGGCGCGCGCGCGCACTTGGTCGGTCATCTCGTACCCACCGACGAAGATGCCGGTGACGGCGCCCGCCGCGTCGCGAATGGGCTGATAGATGAAGGTGATGAAGCGATCGGCGTCATCGCCGGCGAACCGGATCGGCTGATTGCTGGCCGTGTACGCCTCGCCGGTCGTGTAGACCCGGTCGAGCAGCTCGAAGAACCCCTGGCCTTCGACCTCCGGGAACACCTCGCGGGCGCTGCGCCCCAGGTAGTCGCGTTGCCCGGCAATCGTGACATAGGCGTCGTTGACGTACTCGAAGATGTGAGGCGGGTCCCGCAGCACCGCGACGAACCCCGGCATCTGCTGCAGCATCACCCGCTGCCGCTGCCGTTCGGACGCAGCCTGGCGCTCGGCAAGGACCTGACGAGTTGTCTCGGTGCAGGCACAGAACAGGCCGGCGACGGCTCCGTCATCCCCAAAGACGGGGGTGTAGGAGAACGCGAAGTGGGTTTCCTCGGGATAGCCGTTGCGATGAAGGGTGAGTTGGAGGTCATCCATGTGCACGGGGTCGCCCGTGAACACGCGGTCCATTAAGGCACCCACCGCGTCCCGGACCTCAGGCCAGATCTCGAAGAACGGGCGTCCGAGGGCTGACGGGTGCCTCCCGCCCAGCATCGGCGCGTAGGTGTCGTTGTAGACCAGGGTGCGGTCCGGCCCCCACGCGATGAACATGGGTTGTTGCGAATTGAGCATGACGCGCACGAGCGTCACGAGCGATTGAGGCCAGCGCTCCTTTGGCCCGAGTGTGGTCGTCGACCAATCGTAGGCACGCATGAGCGCGCCCATCTCTCCGCCGCCCTTGAGGAACCCGCCCGGCTGGCCTGTCAGCTCAGCCACGCAGCACCTCATGGCTGACACCAGAATTTCTGATCGCCGAGAGGGCCACGGCCTCGTCACGCTCCAAAAGACGGAGCGCGGAGCGCATGACCTCGCTGATGTAGCGGTAGCGGCCGGAGGCAAGGAAGGCGCGAAGGAGCGCGTCCTGTTCCGGTGCGATCGAGACGGTGACGGTGCGACGCACGGACATGGGGCAGCCATGCGCGCCAGGGTTTGTTCTTACAAGCTCACGACTGTCACATCAGGGAAATTAGATCGCCGTCAGATAAGCGGCCGCACCGCCATCCGGAACGTCCGCTACCCACCGAGGCCGTGTGAGAACGCAGATCCTTCAGGATTTGGGGTGACGCGCGGAGTCGCGTCGCGGCGTGCGGTGGTGGGCCTCAGGCTCGGATCGCTGCCATCAGCGGACCGACCCCGAAGATCTGGATCATCCGCTTCATGTCGTAGGCCAGAACCCGCACGCGCATCTCGGTCCTGACCTTCGCCAAGGTCCGGGTCAGGAAGTGTGTTGCTCCCATCCAAGCCTTCAGTGTGCCGAACGGGTGCTCCACCGTCTGGCGACGGATCTTCATCGCGTCCGGCATCCGGTCGAGCCGCTCCTGCATCGCATCGAGCACGTCCTCGTGCACCCACCGTCTGACCCGCCGCGTCTCTGCGGGCGGGCAGCGGGGCTTGAGCGCACAATCGAGACAGGCCGTCAGGTTGCGGTAGTGGTCCATCGCGTCGCCCTCGGTTCGGCGATCGGACCGGACAAGCCCCTCGGTCAGGCGCTGGCCGGCCGGACAGATGTAGGGGTCATGTCCAGCGTCGTAGATGAAGTCCCATCCCGTGAAGAGGCCGCGCTTCGCATGGACCGAGGTCAGGGTCTTGGGCACTTACGGCAGCACGCCCGTGCCCTCGCAGGCCGGCACCTGCCCCCGTTGCGGTAGCCCCGGTCGGCCCGCACCGTGAGCGTCGCGCATCCCGTCGCGGCCTGCGCCAGGAGGCCCATCGGTGCGAGCTGCGCCCGGTCGCTGCCGACGTTGGTCACCGCATGCGCCACGATCAGGTGGTGGTTGGTATCGACCGCGGCCTGGACGTTGTAGCCGACCGTGCCGGTGCCCTTGCCGCTGGCCGCCATGGAGCGCGCATCGGGATCGGTCAGCGAGACTTGGCCGTCGGGGGCGGCCTCGACCTGCCGACCCATCGCCTGAAGGACCTGCATCGGCTCGCGCAGGCGAGCGATCTTCTCGTTGAGCCGCGTCGTGCGCGCCTCGGCGACATCGCTCGGCACGCGGTCGGCCCGATCCAGCGCCGCGCGGTAGCGGCCGATGCTCGTCTCGACCTGCGCCAGCCGGGCTTCGACCTTGGCGGCGGTGTAGTTCTTGTCGCGGTTGTTGACCGCCTTGAACTTGCTGCCATCGATCGCGACGACGGTCTTACTGACCAGGTTCAACTGGCGGCACAGCACTACGAACTGCGCGCAGGCCGCCTGAATGGCCGGGCCATTGTCCCTGCGGAAGTCGGCCAGCGTCTTAGAGTCGGGCATCAGCCGGCCGGTGAGCCAGATCAGCTCGATGTTGGGCTGGCTCGCGCGTTCGAGGCGGCGGCTCGACGGGACGCGGTTGAGGTAACCGTAAAGGCAGATCTTGAGCAGCGTCGCCGGGTGATAGGCCGGACGGTCCGTTGCCTCCGGCACGGCGCCCGCGAAGCCGAGCGCGGCTAGATCCAGCTCATCGACGGAGACCTCGACGAAGCGAACCGGATTGTCGGCGGTGATGTAGTCGTCCAAGCCGTCGGGGAGGAGCGTGATCTGCCGACGATCCTCGCCTGCGATGAAGCGCTTCATCCCGGCCTCCTCAGACCAGGATCTATCCTACCAAATCAACACGTTTTCACACAGCCTGCACCCGTTGCGGAAAGTTGAAGCGGCTATGAGGGCTGCCCGAAGACGGACATAGGCAGGGGTGAAATTCGGCCACGCAAATGACCCGCCCCCCGCCTATTCGAATGTCCGTTCGGAAGGCGAACCGTCAAGGACCGCCGCGGCCTCGCAGCACATTGAGGCGGTGGCCCGGCGCGCCAACGAATGCAACGTGGCGCATCGGATCGCCCCCCCTCGGCCGTGACCCTCAGTCCACGTGTGCCGAGGCGCGCACGACCCGGACATTCCTGGTGGACAGAGCCCACGATGATGGCGGTCGAGGGTCGAACGCCGCGTTCACGCCGCCCGGATCCCGGTGGACGAACCAGGGATCTCCGTCGATCCCCCAGCGGCGCGAAGGCACGCCTCCACGGCCGCGCGGAGGGAGGACACGTAGACGTCTGCGCCGACCTCGCGCCCGAGGCTGGCGTCGGTGAGCACCTTCTCGCCCTCGGGCCACAAGCCGACCAGCACGGGCACGCCGGGCACCCTGCGCTTCAGGCGCTCCAGCAGGTAGCGCAGGTGCGCCGGGTTGCCGGAGATGTCGAGGTAGGACACGCAGACCATGGCCACCCCCGCCACGTCCAGGTCTCGGATGCCGTCGCGAGAGACGGCTTGGTACGGCGTCACACGGGCGCCGAGCCCGTGCTTGCGCAGCAATTGCGCCAGCATCGCCGAGGACGCCTCGTCGAGCGGACCTCGCCCGGCCACGCACAGGACCGGTGTCTCGCCGCGCCATGCCTCGGGAAGGGCCTCGCGGGGCGGAGCTTGGCCTGGCACCGCCTCGTTCTTCGGGTGCGCCCTCTCGGCGAGCGTCGGAGTCTCGCTCGGGTTGACCGCCTTGGTGTCGCGGGTCGGCTCGGCGTCCTCGTGCGCCTCGAAATCCTCGACCAGCGAACGGGCGGACGCGCGGATGTTTTCCAGTTGCGCCGGGATGACGACGCCGCGGGCATAGTCGTTGGCGGCGAGTTGCAGGCCCTTGAGCGCGACTTCATCGTAATATGACGACAACGAGCGCTCCTTCAGCATGGCCTCGCCGAGGTCGCGCGCCTCGTCCGGGTCGCCGGCCAGCATGCGCTGGTAGAAGTTTTCGACCGGCGTCAGCGGCGGCCGGTCGCCCAGCAGGATGTCTAGGAACTCCAGGCTGTCGACGTGGCGTCCGAGCACGACGAGACAGACGGTGAACGGGGTAGCGAGGATCAGGCCGATCGGCCCCCAGAGAAACCCCCAGAACAGGGTCGAGACGATCACCGCGAACGGCGACAGCCCGGTGGAGTGGCCGTAGAGCAGCGGCTCGATCACCTGCCCGAAAATCGGCTCGGCGATCAGGAACAGGGCCGCGGTGGCAATGACCATCGACCAGCCCGGGTCGACCGCGGCCGCGAGCGCCACGGGAAGGATGCCCGAGATGAAGGCGCCGATGTAGGGAACGAAGCGCATCAGCGCCGAGAACACACCCCACAGGAGCGGGTTGGGCACGCCGATGATCCAGAGGCCGACGCCGACGATGACGCCGAAGGCGGCGTTCATGCCGAGTTGGGCGAGGAAGTAGGTGCCGAGCCGGCCCGCCGCGTCGTCCATGGCCACGGTGGTGCGGTGCAGGTCGCTCGACCCGAACAGGCGGATCATGCGGTTGCGCAGATCCTCGCGCTGAAGCAGCAGGAACACGACCACGACGAGGACGATGCCGACCGTCGTCAGGGGCTCGAAGATCGGCCCGAGCACCTTCTCGGCCAGCGCCAACGGCGAGATGTCCGGCTCCTGGACGCGCACGAGCTGCGCCTTCGGGGTATCCCCGCCGGGACCCGTGGCTGCGCTGGTTCCGGCTGCATCCGCCTTCTGGGTGGCGTCGCTGACCTGATGGCTGAACTTGGCGATGACCCTGTTGGCTTGCCCCAGCCATCCGTCCTGCAGGCCAGCGAACTTTTTCTGCACGGTGGTCTGATACTGAGGCAGGTTGCCGGCGAGCCCGGCGACCTGGGTGCCGATGACCGCGCCGATGCCGCCGATAACGCCGAGCGCCAGCAGGACCGCGACGATGACCGAGGGCACGCGTCCGATCCTGATCCGGCGCAGCAAGTTCACCACCGGCGCAAGGACGAAGCTGAGGAGCACCGCCAGAACCAGGGGGATGAACACCTCGCGCCCGAAGTAGAGGGCGGCGATCAGCACGACGCCGACCGCGAGGGTCAGGAGCCCGCGCAGGCCCGGGACGAGGGGCGGCGGCACCTGGGCAGGCGGGCGCGGGATCACGGCTTCGTCGGTCGGCATGGGGTGTCAAACTCTTTACGCTGTGCCGGCTACGCGCGGCGCCCAGGCAGGTAACGTCGCCGGACGCGTTTCGACCCGGTCACGACGCTCAGAGGCCGCACCTTTCCCGATGCGCCGAGCCTCGACAGGAACGGACGCCGTGATGGCGTCTTGCCCCGGTGGCGGATCGGGCCGACGTCATCCCGCCGCCCCACGGCGTCACGTTCGCGCCCACATCATCGCTCCGTGCCCCACCACGGCACGGCGCTTACCCGGACTCGGTCGCCCATGGTTCACACCGGCTACAACCCGGCCCTCGTCGGACTGTCCATCGTCATCGCGGTGTTCGCGTCCTACGCGGCGCTCGACCTCGGCGCGCGCGTGCGCAAGCCCGATATCGGTCCGCGCTGGGCCTGGGGCGCCGGGGCCGCGGTGGCGATGGGCGGCGGCATCTGGGCGATGCACTTCGTCGGCATGATCGCCTTCGAGATGGGCATGCCCGCCGCATACGACCTGGGCCTGACGCTCCTGTCGTTGCTGATTGCGGTCGGCGTGACCGCCGCCGCCTTCGCCTGGGTCGCGGTGCGCGGAACCGGCATGCGGGCGCTTCTCGTCGCCGGGCCGCTCATGGGCGTGGGCGTGGCCGCCATGCACTACACCGGAATGGCCGCGATGCGCGTGCCCGGCAACCTCGCCTTCGACCCCGCCATCGTCGCGGTTTCCGTGGCCATCGCGGTCACCGCGGCGACGGCCGCCCTGTGGCTGACCTTCCGGCGCAATCGCCCCTGGCAGAAGCTCGCCGCCGCCTGCGTCATGGGCCTGGCGGTGGCCGGTATGCATTACACCGGCATGGCCGCAGCGACCTTCACCGCGGAGGAGGCCGGAGCCCACGCTGCCCACGCCACCGCCCTGGGAGCCAACCAGCAGAACATCGCCCTTTCCGTGGCCGGCGTGACCTTCGTCATCCTGTTCCTGGCGATGATGGCCGGCTCCCTCGACCAGCGGCGCGTCCAGCGCCGCCTGCACGTGAGCGAGGCTCGCTTCCGCTCCGCGGTCCTCGCGGTGGACGGTGTGATGTGGACGGCCGACGTTTCCGGCGACTTTGTCGAGGAGCAGCCCGGCTGGGAGCAGATCACCGGTCAGGCGTTCGCCGATTACCGCGGGGGCGGCTGGGCATCGGCCATCCATCCCGAGGACCTACCCGAGACGGTCCGGGCCTGGACGGACGCGGTCCGCTCGGGCGGATCCTTCGCGATCGAGCATCGCATCCGGGCGCCGGACGGCTTCTTCCGGCACTACGCGGTCCGCGCCATCCCGGTCCACGACGTTGACGGCACGATCCGAGAGTGGGTCGGCGTGCACGCGGACGTCACCGCCCGCCACCAGTACGAGACCGCGCTGTGCGAGGCGCGCGACGCTGCGGAGGGGGCCAACCGCGCCAAGAGCGCATTCCTGGCCAACATGAGCCACGAGCTGCGCACGCCGCTCTCAGCGGTGATCGGCTATGCCGAGATGCTGGAGGAGGACGCCGAGGATGCGGGCGAGGACGCCCTGGTCGGCGACCTGGGCAAGATCAAGTCGAACGCCCAGCACCTGCTCGGGCTCATCAACGACGTGCTCGACCTGTCGAAGGTCGAGGCCGAGAAGATGGACGTCTACGCCGAGGACGTCGTGGTCGAGGCGTTCACCCGCGACGCCGCGGGGACGGTCGAGGCGTTGATCGCCAAGAAGGGCAACCGCTTCGCGCTCGACCTGGCGCCAGACCTCGGCGAAATGCGCACCGATGCGGTGAAGCTGCGCCAGTGCCTGTTCAACCTGCTCGGCAACGCCGCCAAGTTCACGGAAGGCGGCACGGTCACGCTGCGAGTCCGCCGCGAGCGCCGCCAGGGGGGCGACAGACTCACGTTCGCCGTCATTGACACCGGCATCGGGATGACGCGGGAACAGGTTGCGGGTCTGTTCGAGCGGTTCAAGCAGGCCGACGAAACCACCACGCGCCGCTTCGGCGGCACAGGGCTCGGCCTCGCCTTGACTAAGGCACTCGCGCGGCTGATGGGGGGCGACGTCACGGTGACGAGCGCCGAGGGCGTCGGGACGACCTTCACGCTGGCGCTCCCCGCGATCCTCCCGGACCCGCAGCAGGAAAGCACGTTCCCGTCGCCACCGCTCACGGATGCTGAGCCGCACGGGGACGGCCACGTCGTCCTGATCATCGACGACGAGGCGAGCCAGCGCGACCTGATGGTCCGCTACCTGACACGACAGGGGTTCGCGGCCCGGGCCGTCGCCGATGGACGAAGCGGGATCGACTTGGCTCGGAAGCTTCGTCCGATGGCGATCCTGCTCGACGTGATGATGCCGGAGATGGACGGCTGGGCCGTCCTGGCCACGCTGAAGGCCGACGAGATCACGCAGGATATCCCGGTCGTCATGGTCAGCTTCGTCGCCGACCCGGCGCTCGGGGCCTCACTCGGCGCAGCCGGATCGATCCCGAAGCCGGTGGACTGGCCCCGGCTGCGCGGCGTCCTCGACCGCATCGGCACCGATGCGGGCGACGTGCTCGTCGTGGACGACGACGCCGACATGCGCCGCCGGCTTCGTTCGACCCTCGTCCGGCACGGGTTCGCGGTGCGCGAGGCCGGAGACGGCGCTGAGGCGCTTGCGCGGGTGCGCGAGGCACGCCCGGGGCTCGTGCTCCTCGACCTGACGATGCCGGTGATGGATGGGTTCACCTTCCTACGCGAGCTCCGCGCCATGCCGGCCTGCGCGGAGGTGCCGGTGGTGGTGCTCAGCGCCAGGGACGTATCTGCGGAGGAGCGACGCCGGCTCGCGGGCGCCGATAGCGTCCTGCGCAAGGGGGACGCCAGCCTCCAGGACGTGGCCGCGGCCGTCGAACGCCTGCATCCTGCTACAGTCGAACAGGTTTCGTCGACTGCTCGGTGACCGCCGCTTGCCCGTCGGATCGGTCGACCCGGTCGCACGTGCCGGCCCACGGGCGTGGAACCCATACGTGCGAAAATTCGCTCCACCCGCCCGAAGCGCCAGGCCAGCGTCCGACGGACGCCGCGCAATCGGCCGAGTGTCTGGAGGCGATCCGGCACGAACCCCTGACGCTCTCGGCGCAGAGGTCGGGCAGATCATTGCCGTCAGGCTGTTGACGCGCCCATGACCGGCATCTCCCCGTCGGATAACGCTACATCCGACCGGTTTGGGACCTGCCGATCTCGACCATGGACTTCCCGGTGTCGGTCAACCACTAGCGGCATCCCCGGCTTGCGCATCCGTGCGAAAACGGGACGTGGCGTTCGTGGCATCACCGCCTGCGATGCGGCGTCGGCCACCTTGCGTCGGCCGTCCCGGCGAGCCATCGGCGGCCTCAGTGCCCGGCGGTCGGCGCATCCTCCGCCTGAAGGCCCGTGAGGGGGGCGTCGATCAGGCATACGACGCCGGCTGCCGGGTACGAGAGATCCACCTCGCCGCCAAAGTTTCCCGCGAGCCCCCGCCCAATCAGCCTGGACCCGAACCCGGTCCGCGTCGGCGGTACGACCACCGGACCGCCCTGCTCCGACCAACGCAGGACGCAGTGTGGCTCGCCACCGTTCTGGCGCAGCGACCAGACAACCGACACCTTGCCGATCGCCGTGGATAGGGCCCCGTATTTGGCCGCGTTGGTGGCGAGCTCGTGCAGCATCAGCGACAGCGACATCGCCGCCTTCGAGCCGACCGTGAAGCTCGGCCCTTCCAGGACGAAGCGACCCGCGTTGTCCTCGTGGTTCCGCAAGGCGTTCCGGATTAGAGTCTCGATGGGGGCGGAGCCCACCGTGCCGTCGAGCAGCAGGTCATGGGACTTGCTGAGCGCGATGAGCCGGCCCGCGAGGGTCTCCTTGGCCGCGTCCAGGTCGGTCGCCGTGCGCATGGTCTGGGTGGCGATGGACTGCACCATCGCCAGCATGTTCTTCATGCGGTGGCTGAGTTCGAGGTTGAGCGTCGTCTGCCGCTCCTCCGCCTCAATACGCGCCATGGCCGCTCGGGTCCGGTCCGCGATGGTGTTGGCGAAGCCGATCTCCGCCGGTGTCCAGGCGTAGGGGGCGTCCTTCAGGGCGTAGAGCAGCGCGACGAACCGGCCGTGCTCCATGAGCGGCAGGTTGAGCAGTGAGCGGACATGGATGGCAGCGAGGGCCGCGGCGTCCTCGGATGTCCGAGGATCCTCGGTCACGTCGTCGATGATGACCGCGTGGCCGCCCTTGAGGTTCTCGATGTACGAGCCGTAATCCCGGAACGCGTGAATGCCGTTGACCGACGGCAATCCCGATGCGGTCCAGCCTTGCCCGACGTCGATGGTCTCGCTGTCGTGGCGGACCGACCCGTATCCGGCATGGGACAATCCGAGGGTGCGCCCGAGGATCTCCGCAGCAACCTTGGCGCTCTCCGCCCGGTTGTCCGTGTTGCGCAGCCGGTCGCCGAGTTCAGCAAGAGCGGCGCGCATGGCGTCAGCCCGCTTGCGCTCAGAGACGTCGATAAACATCGCGGCGAAGCGTTGCTCGGTCTCGCGGTAGGCCCGGACTTCGAAGGTGCGCCGCAGCTCGGGCACCGCGATTTCGAAGACCTCGGGCGTCCCGGTGTCGACCACCCGCGCGTAGGTCTCGATCACCCAGTCCGGGATGTCCGAGATGGTCTCCCGCAAGCTCCGGCCCACGGTCTCGACCGGTAGTCCAGATTGGGCCGCGAAGGCGGGGTTGATCTCGACGAATCGGTAATCGACCGGCTTGCCGTCGGCGTCACGGATGATCTCGCCGCTGAAGAAGCCCTCCTGCATGCCCTCAAACAGGCCGCGCCAGCGTTTCTCGCTTTCGGTGACAAGCTGGTCCGATGCCCGCTGCTTGGTGATGTCGCGCGAGACCACAAGGAGCCGCTCGGGGCGGCCCTCGGCGTCGCGAATCGGGGTGACCTGCACGTCCCACCACTTGGGCGTGCCCTTGAGCGTTTCGGCCGGTGCCTGGAAATGCCCAGTGCCGCCAGCCAGCGCCGCCCAGAACGCCGCCCTCGCGTCGTCCCGTGACTTCCCCTGCCAGAAACCGGTCCAGTCGCAGCCCCTGACCTGGTTGAAGTCATCGGCCTCGATAACGGCCAAGCCACCATCGTTCATGAAGGTCAGCCGGGCGTTCGGGTCGAGCACCTTGATGCAGTCGGCCGACGAGGACAGCACGCCCCGCATGAACGCGGCGTCAGCCGCCTCCTTGGCGGCGGCGTTCCGCTGGCTGGTGCGGTCCCGGAGGATTTTGAGGAAGCCCTCGTGCCGGCCATGCTCGTCCCAGAGCGGCATCATCTCGCCGTTGGCCCAGAAGCGCTCGCCGCTCTTGCGGATGTGCCAGCGCTCGTCGGTGCCGCACCCGTGCAGGAGTGCGGAGGCCATCTCCTGCTCGGGGATGCCAGCGTAGACGTCCTCCTCGGTGAAGAATACGTGAACCGGCTTGCCGCACATCTCGGCCTCGTCCCAACCGAGGATGTGTTCGGCGCCAGGGGACCAACTCGTGACCAAGCCTTTCAAGTCCAGCGAGACGATGGCGTAGTCGACTGCGCTCTGCAGGATGGCCTTGTTGCGTCGGTCGCTCTCCCGGCGTTGCCGGAGGGAGCGCCGCAGTTCCAGGACCGTGATCACTTGGCGTGACAGGGTGCGGAGCACGAACGCCTGGGAAGGCGTGAGCTTGTTGGGCTTGGTGTCGAGGACGCACAGGGCGCCTAGGGACACGCCATCGGGCGTGATCAGCGGCGCGCCCGCGTAGAAGCGGACCTGGGGGCCTCCGGTGACGAGCGGGTTGGAGGCCGTGCGACGGTCCCGGGTCAAGTCCTCGATCTCGAAGATGTCGTCCTGTTGCGCGGCGTAGGCGCAGATCGACTGCGACAGGGGCGTCTCGTCCTGGCCGAAGCCGACCTCGGCCTTGAACCACTGCCGCTCGCCGTCGAGGAGAGAGATCAGTGAGACTGGCATGCCGCAGACCTCGGACGCGACCTTCACGATGTCCTGGAACTCGGCCTCGGCAGGCGTGTCGAGGATGCCGTAGTCGGCCAATGCCACCTGTCTACGGTCTTCGACCTGCGGATTCCGACCGAACATCCCTCGCTCACCGCTCCTTGCGACTCCGTCGCGGGTCCTTGCCAAACCAGGGGAAAACCCAATCCCGACCGCTCAACGTCCCCTTCGTTCCGTACGTCCACCATATCCCGAAGGCGTCTCGCGCGTCTCGCGCAAGGCCACGACCGCGACGGAAAGACCGTGGGGCGTTCAACCCGTAAGCGCGGCCTTCGTCTCCCCGGGTGGAGGGTTGGAACGCGCCGTGGAGGCCGATCCTGGCCGCGGCACCGGTGCCTTTCCCGGTGCCGCCGAAGCAGGCGGACCCTGGACGTCGCGCCCGATGCCCGCAGCTGCATCACCGCTCGACAGGATCACCTAAGCGACCTGTCCCACGGCGGTCAGAACTACGGCATGGTCCGGTTCGATTTCACCGGGGCCGCCCGCTGCGGTCTCCAAGACGGCGGGTCGCGGCCCATTCCATCGATAGTTCGATCAACCGTCGTTGCCCTGCCGTGGCTTCCCGTCGTCGTCCACGGCGACGGCGGTGAAGACGCCCTCAGTGACCTTCTCCCCATCTCCGCCGATGCGGTCGCGGACCCAAACCTCAACCTTCCCGCCGAACGACATCTCACCCCCGTCCTGGAGAGTGCATGAGCAACGCACCTCGTCACCCACCGCGATGGGTCGGAGGAAGCGCATCGCGTCGATGCTGGCCGTCGCGATGCGTCCCTTCACCCGCTGCGAGGCGAAGGTGCCGCCTGCTAGATCCATCTGGGACACCGTCCAGCCGCCGAAGATCGCACCCGCCGCGTTCGTGTCGCGCGGCATGGCAGTCGTGCGGACATGGGGACCATCCGAGGTTCTTGATGCCGTGTCGCTCATGATGAGTTCCGCGCTCCGGTTCCCTGGTCGCGCCTACCGACCAAACGTCTGCAGGTACATCGGTTTTCCGGGGTCATTCCGCGGCTTCGACGTGCCCTTCGTCGACATCCGCCTCTCCGTCGGCATCGACACCCTCCTCCGGTTGCTCCTCGTCGTCCGTCGCCTCCTGTGCGGTGATGCCGAACCGAGCGGCGATGTCGGGTGCGAATCGCAGCAGATCAGGACGGAGCCGCAGCAGGCTGAGGTCCTTGGACCTCCCCTCCAGCATCACGTCGAAGATGAGTCCTTCGGCCATCCGCATCAAAGTCGCGAACTCGAAGGGGTTCGTAAAGTCGGCGTGACCTGTCCATGTGGGAGGCCGCAACACCGTCTTGAACCGGGCCGTCGCCTTGACCGGCGCTTTCAGCAACGCTTTGGAACCGTTGGCCTTCCCGGCCTTGGCAGCCTCGCGTTGCTTGGGGGTGATCTTCTGCTTGATCTCGCGCAACTCTGTGCGCGGCGAGGAGAAGTGCATCTTCGGTCGGATGCCGGCCGGCCACGTCGCAAGGAAGCGCGCGAAGGTCTCGCGCATGTCCAACCGCTCGGGGTTGAGGCACCAAAAATGCTTGTCGTCGAAGATGAGCCGAACGCCGGTACGCTCGTGGATCCAGAGCACGTCCGCCGCCGAGAAGCGCAGATCGTCGTTCTCAAGCCCCAGCCGGCGCTTCACGTGCTCCGGACATAGGTTCCAGCCGTCGACCCAACGCGCCCGGCTCGCCTCGTGGTCGTCGTAGACACCGCCAACGTGGGTGATCATCACCGCCTCGTCGCCCAGCTCCCTTCGATCCAGCATCTCCGCCGACTGGAGAGATCCCAGATGCTCTTCTTCGTGAGCTCGGGGTTCGGGGCGTTCAGCAACACATACTGCGAGGGATGGAACGACAGCCGGATGTCGTCGGCCCGGGCCTTGGCGCCGAACGCCCGCAACTCGTCATCGCTCTCCGCCACCATGTTGTGGAACTGCGGCATGTCCGGATGGGTCGCATAGGGCGCGATGTCCGACGACATGCGGTACATGTCCAGGTTCTTGAACTTTAGGTAGTCCAGGACGTGGTCGAGCAGTTAGAGGGAACACTTGAGGTCGGGCCCTTCTGCCAGCGCCGTGTGTCCTGCGACTTCAGGTCTGGCCGCCCCATCACCTTGACGGGAAAGCCCAGCCTCAAGGGACGATCATTGCCGGTCATGCCTGCACCTGTGCCTGGGGAAACCCAATTCCCCGAATGAAGTAGTTCCAGTCGGCGTTGCGCAGCGCCCCGCCGGTCGCCTGTGCGTGGCCGTTGCCGTAGCGACCGTCGGCGTTGGCCGGACGATGCTGGGCGAGGAAGGCGATCAGATCCAGCCCACTGGCCGACCTTGCCGCGAAGTGCACCCACCCCGGGCGGTAGCCGGCGTTGGCGGCGATCACGATCTTGTCCTTCAGGCGCCCCCGCCACTGCTGGGCGATCAGGGGGTGGATCTGGCATGGGGAGTCGAGCGAAATCAGCGCGACGTGGCCGCCGATTTTAGGCGGCACGCGTTTGGCCGTGTCCATGGCCATCCGAACCTCGGTCTTGGCCGCATGCAAGGCTCGCGCATCGTCGTCGTCGCCCTTGGTGATGCGCTTCGGGCCGTCGGACGCAAGCAGGAGGCGAAGCGCGGGGCTGGCATCGGCTGCAGCCGTCCGCCTCGGGGCGTTGACGAGCGACGTGGCATCGCGAAGAGCCGTCTTGCCCCAGCGAGCCTGGGCCTCGGCGATCTCGGGGAAGTCGAGGCCCTCCGCCATGTCACCGATCAAGCCCACGGCCGCCAGCCATAGGAGGTCGGCCTGATCTCCGATGGCGCCGGCGGCCCACCAGGCAAGCAAGGCGGTGGTCGGCTCGGGATCGAGGCCGTTTCCGCTGATCGTGACGGCATCCCTCGGTTCGCCGGTTGGGACGTGATGGTCTATGACGAGCGTCGGGCAGCCCGGTAGAACGGGATCGGCTCGGGTGCCGAGGTCGGCGACGATCAGGCCGCCGGGGTTGTCTTCCGCAAGCCGATCGGCAACCTCAGGATCCCACGGCGACTCCCCTTTGCCGACGACGACGGACACCGCGTCCCTTCCAGCCTGCCGGAGGGCGCGGATCAGGATGGCGGCGGCAGTCAGACCGTCCGCGTCGAAGTGGCTGACGACCAGGACGGGCCTACCTGGCTTGAACGTGGCGAGTGCCATCGTCATCGCGTCTCGCGCAGCCGCTCGTACATCGCCGTTCGATGACAAGCTCCCGATCCTCAGCACCCCGGCTATCCTCCCCATTCGACACCCTGGTTTGTATCGGTCGACAGCCGCCTGCCTCGGTCATCGCCGGTGCGGCCCCAGCGCCGCCCCGGACTCGGGCAACGCTCGAACCCGTGATCTGCCGACGACCTCTGGCGGAAAACCTGTGTGTTCCCTCCAGAGCGTGGCGGACGCGAGGGAGTCGGTCCCAACGAGCGCGCTGCCATAGGCTGCGATTCGGGACCTTCGCAGCCTGAGGCGAGGCGGAGAACCGTCCCACCAGTCCCTAGTGCTCTGACGCATTCACTTCGTTCATGCGAGTGAGCACTAGATCTTTGGGTTTGCATCAATTTTTCCAGACTCGGCTGACGCCTCCGTCTGGATCGATGCACTAGGTCATCGGCATCCCGGTGGGTTCGGAGATCTCGGCCCCGTTGCACTGGGACCGGTAGGCGCGCGCGGCGGCGTAGGCAGGCCGGCGTGCACGCATGATCGAGCCAAGCGGCCGATGCGCGGCCAGGCCCATCCACGGATTGAAGGCCATCCTGTCCTCGACCCACTCACGCATGTCGCCCGACCAAGTGTCCTGCGGGAGGGCCGTGATTCGGGCGACGGGCAGGTAGGGGCTTTCGTCCTCGGGCCACATCGCGGCCGCGTCCTCCACCGGCATCGCATCGATGTCTGTTGCCAATTGAGCCCGAAGCTCCCAGGCGGCCGAGCACGTCCGGAAGTAGTCTTGCACGGTCTCGCGGATCGCGTCGGGGTGACCCGACGTGTCGATGGGGCTCCCCGAAAGCGTGACGAGGTCCGACGACACAGGGGAAAGGGCGACCTTGGCGAAGTAGTCGCCGTGGAGCAGCGCCGCCTGGGAGAAGAAGCTGTCGCCGAGGAGATGGGTCTTCGCCTGACCGGCCAGGGTGGTCAGCGTCGCCGATTTGCCTCCGACCATTTCGAGGGCCGCCTCGGCGGTACGCGTCACCCCGGAGAGGACCTTCTTGAGCGGTTCCGCACGGCCCGTGCTGGCGGCCAGGGGCTTCAGCTGCCGGAGGAAGCCCTTTGCGGTACCGATCTGGAACGACGGCGAGTTGCCTAGAACGTAGTTCTGGGTCGTCTCACTCTCGCTGCCGGAAAGGCGTGGCCCTGGTACGTTCAGGACCTTCAGTGCGGCGCCGCGTGGCGTGGAGACGCCGTCATGGAGCACGTCGCCGGGCGTGGTGCTGAACCGAAGGATGGCGTCATAGCTTGCCGACGAGGCGAACAGGCCCTGAGCGAGCTCCGGGGGCAGGTCGGCGAGCACCTCGAACCTTGCGCGGAGGTAGCCATGCGCCTTTGCATGGACCGCGCGATGGGCGTAGCCGGTGTCCGCGTGGGTCTTCCGCTGGATGGCTAGCATGGCCTCGGTCAGGGCCCGTTGCGTCTCGCCCTCGTCCTCTGGGATGACCTCGAAGGCGGGGTCGAACCGGAGCGGGGGATGCTGAGCCATCGATTCCAACGTAGGCATCCCGACGGAGTTGCCGGGTCAGTCGAGATGACGCGTGCGCCGGCGGCAAATTAGCCGAAAGGGAATATCGTATCCGGCGGGAGCAACCTTCCGGCGTGCGGTCCATTCCTGCCCCGTGACCCAAGATGCCCGGGGCGATGCGCCCCACGCCCTCGTCGTCGACGACGACTTCCTGATCCTGATGGACGCGACCAGCATCCTGGAGGATGCAGGTTTCCAGGTGCTGGAGGCGACGAACGTCGCTCAGGCCCTCCGGGTGCTCGCCGAGCATCACGAGACGGTCCAGTTGCTCTTCACGGACGTCCACATGCCGGGGGACGCGGATGGCTTCGAGTTGGCGCGCCGGACAGCGGAGAGCTGGCCGCATATCGCGGTCGTGGTCGCCTCCGGACACGCCAAGCCCGGACCCGGGGATCTTCCTGAGGGGTCGACGTTCATCGGCAAGCCGTTCAGCGCCGAGATCGTCCGGCATCACGTCCGCAAGACCCTGCCCGACGAGAGACAGCCTGGGCCGTTGAGGGCCTAAGGCATTGGGGACGGCCATGCCCATCGCATGGTGACGGGAGTCGACGTTCGCCTAGTCTGGCCCAGGATTGAGCTTACGGGCCAGCATGCCGAGGAAATTGCGGATCTCGGCCTGACGGTTAGCCTCATCAGTGACCTGGTCGTCCAAGCCGAGACGCCAAGCGAGGTCCCGCCGCTTGGGCTGCCGGTGTAACGCCTCGACGACGTCGGCTTGGTCCTCGACCTCGCGACGCGACAGCGCCAAGCCCGCCTCGACCAAGTCGTCCGCCTGCCGCCGCAGGGCGCCCGTCACCTCGTCGAGCCCGATCTCCGGATGGTACTGCACGCCCCAGAACGTGCCGCCGTCATGCCGGATCTCCGCGGCCTGGACAACGGTGGATCGGTTGAGCGCGAGCAGAGTCGACCCCTCCGGCAGGGTCTCGACCTCATCGGTGTGGATGCTCGGCGCGTCGTACGAGGCGGGGCGCCCCCTCAGCAGAGGATGGCCGCGCCCCGCCTCGGTCGGAACAATGCGCCGGGCGAAGCCGGCCTCCGGGCCATTGCGGTTCTGCCGGACCGTGCCGCCCGCCGCGACTGTGGCGAGTTGCAGGCCGGCGCACGACCCGAAAGAGGGCGTGCCGGAAGCGAAGACAGCACCCATGAAGGCGAGCGCCCGCCGGACCTCGGGGGTCTCCTCGTACAGAGACAGCGGCGAACCGCTCAAGAAGACGGCATCGTAGTCGCCCAGCGACGCGCCCGCTGGCAGCGCGCCATCCGCGTCGGCTGGCTTGACCCTGTCGCAAGCGGAACCGGGGGCCAGGCTTTCGAGGATCTCCAGGTAGGTCTCACCGGACGAGCGCCCAACGCTCTCGCGCCGCTTCCGACGGGCATCCGGTGGCTCGCTCTCCGCAACGAGAAAACGGAGACCGGATGACGATGACTGCAAGGGTCGATGCCTTCTTGGGTGGGATATGTCCTTAGCGAACCTAAGCCGTCATCCTGTGTTCCTCGCCGGGCGGTCCTGACGCAGGCGTCACCATGGCCGACATTGCCAAACCCGGCGGATCGTCGACCCATGCGGATGCATCCTGTACCGTGCGGCAGCCCACACTAGTGCTCTGACGCATTCACTTCGTTCATGCGAGTGAGCACGAGTTCTTTGGTTTTGCATCAATTTTTCCAGACTCGGCTGACGCCTCCGTCTGGATCGATGAACTAGTGGAGCAGAGGCGAGGGCTGGGTGGCAATTCTGAGTATCCGGATCGATCTCGGACCCAGTTATCGCATAGGTCCGGGCAAGCTGCAGCTTCTGAAGATGATCGCCGAGCATGGCTCAATTTCCGCGGCGGGATGGGCACTCGGGATGTCGTATCGTCGGGAGGAGCTGTTGATAGAGTCGATGAACGGTGGCTTCAGGCGACCTGTGGTAGAGGCGCAGATCATCGGCAAGGCCGGCGGAGGTGCGCGCCTGTCGTCCTTTGGCGCAGATCTCATTGCCCAACACCGCGCTATCGAGCGAGCCGCCAACAAGGCTGCGACGCCATTTCTCGATCGGATCGCCGCGCCTGCCCAAGGCAAAGACGCCGTGCCGCCGACAACCATCTCTGAACCGAACGCGCAAGATCCGACAGGCTGTTATATCCGACCTGATACAGCGCCTGCTTCTGCCAACCCTCGCCCAGGAGCGGACCGTCGTAAAACCACCCTTGGCGGTTCCCCGCGAGGCCCACTACCGGGGATGATGAGGGTAAGAACCCACGGTCTTATCGGGTCGTTTGGCGTCTGTCCGCTGAGGAGCGGCAAGGTTTGGAAGCGGACATCGCCGTCACGCTAAGACGTATAATCAGGCGTGACGGATCGGGCGCGTCACCGTGGAGGGCCGGGCACGCGAACCGCGGGGCGTTCGACCGATTGTATCCCCGACGGATACCCGAAGGCCCGGTCGCGCGGCGCGGGCATCCCGGGACGAGCACGCGTCCAGGAGCCGTATCGAGTGTCGCTCGCGAAAGATGACGGGTCGGTCGGCATCGACCTCAGGCTGCTCCGCGCGGCGGTCGATGCCACCGGCGAGGCCATCCTTATCACCACCGCCGAACTCGACGAACCCGGGCCGGTCATCGTCTACGCCAACCCGGCTTTCACGAGGCTGTCGGGATACGATGCGTCGGAAGTCGTCGGCCGCAGCCCTCGGTTCCTGCAGGGAGAGGCCACGGACCGCGCCGCTCTGGCCCCGATGCGCACGGCGCTGGCGGTGGGCGAGGCGTTCCAGGGCGAGGCGCTGAACTACCGCAAGGACGGCTCGACCTACACGGTCGAGTGGCTGGTCACGCCGGTTCGCGACGGGGACAGCCGCATCACGCACTGGGTCTCGGCGCAGCGCGACGTCACCGGGCGCCGTGCCTTCGAGGACCGCCAGGCGCTGATGGTGCGCGAACTCCACCACCGAGTGAAGAACACCCTGGCGACCGTCCAGGCCGTCCTGAACGCGACGATGCGCTCATCGGTTACCATGGCGGAATTCTCGCGCGCGTTCGGCGGCCGCATCGTGTCGCTGGCCCGGACACACGCGCTGATCACCGAGGACGAGGCGCAGGTCGCCTCGTTCGAGGGTCTGCTCCGTGCCGAACTGGACCCCTACGACGAGGGTGGCCGGATCACCCTCGAAGGAGCGCGGCTCAAGTTGCCCTCCGAGATCGCCGTGCCCGTGAGCATGGCCCTGCACGAGCTGACGACCAACGCGCTGCGCCACGGCGCGCTGGCCCATCCCGGAGGAAGGGTCGTGGTCACCTGGAAGGTGGAGGATACCCCAGAGGGGCCGTGGCTCGCGTGGATCTGGAACGAGCACGACGGTCCACCCCCGACGCTGCCGACGCGAGAGGGTTTCGGGACGCGGCTCCTCAACAAGATCCTGACGGCGCAGGTCGCGGCCGAGGTCGACATCGCCTACGACGCCGACGGCTTGCGGATAGCCGTTCGCCTCCCGCTGGGGCGCCGGTAGTCTCCGTGCGGTCGCCACCGACACTTGCGAGCCGCCGTGCGTCGCCGTTCGCGCGATGCCGTCGAAACGCTTGGACATTCCGACGGGATGCCCCATGCTCGACCGGAGGACAGGCTCGACGGCACGGCGCTCCGGAAGGACCTCGACCCGTGCGAACCTATGCCGATTCCCGCAGCGTGCCCGTGTGATGGACCCTAGTCGCCAAGACGGGACGGAAGCGGCGCGCCTCCGGGCGCTGGACCGCTATCGCCTACTCGACACCCCGCGGGAGCAAGACTTCGACGAGATCGCGGAAGCCGCGGCGGAACTGTGCGAGACGCCCATCGCCGTGGTCAATCTGGTCGGTGACGGGCGCCAGTTCTTCAAGGCCGAGGTTGGGCTCGGCGTCCGTGAGACGCCGCTGGAGAGCTCGTTCTGTCGGCAGGCGCTCCTGCACGACGATTTCCTATACGTGCCCGACGCGGCCCGCGACCCGCGCTTCGCGGGCAATCCCCTGGTCCACGGCGAGCCCGGCCTGCGCTTCTACGCCGGCGCCCTGCTGAGGACGGCGGAGGGGCACCCGGTCGGCACGGTCTGCGTTCTCGACACCAAGCCGCACGCGCTTGCCGAGCGGCAGCGCAAGGGCCTGATGCGCCTCGCCCGCCAGGCCATGGCGCAGATGGAGCTTCGCCGCTCGCTCCGGGAGCAGGCCGAGCAGCGCATGCTGCACGAGCGCATCCTCGACAGCGCCACCGACTACGCCTTCGTCGCCACCGACCCCGAGGGGCGGATCACACGATGGAATGCCGGCGCGGAGCGCATCCTGGGCTGGACCGAGGCCGAGATGCTCGGGCGCCCGGTCGACGCGTTCTTCACGCCGGAGGACCGCGACGTCGACAGGCCCGGGACCGAGATGCGCCTCGCCCTGGAGGACGGCAGCGCCGTCGACGAGCGCTGGCACCTACGCAAGGATGGAACCCGGTTCTGGGCGTCGGGCGAGATGATGCCGCTCCGGACCGACGGTGGCGAGACTGTCGGCTTCCTCAAGATCCTGCGCGACCGGACCGACCAGCGCGAGGCCGGCGCCGCCCTCCATGCCAGCGAGATGCGCTACCGGTCCCTCGTCGAGGTCAGCCCGCAGGTGGTCTGGTTCGGGAATGCCGCAGGCGAGGTCACCTACTGCAACGCGTACTGGTATGACTACACGGGCTTGCTCCAGGGCGAGACTGGCGAGGCGAGTTGGATGGGGGTGATCCATCCCGACCACCGGGAGGCGACCCGCGCGGCGTGGCTCGCCGCCGCCGGGTCGGGGCGCCCCTACGAGGTCGAGTTCCTCCTGCGCCGGGCCGACGGGCAGTACCGCTGGTTCCTGTCGCGGGCGCACCCGGTGCCGCACGCGGCCGGCGGGCCGGCGAGTTGGATCGGCACCTCCATCGACATCCACGAGCGCAAGGTCGCCGAGGAGCGCTTCAAGACCCTCACCGAGCTCGCCCCGGCCATCATCTGGTTCGGGAACCCGGATGGCAGCCTCAGCTACCTGAACGACCGCTGGTACGCCTATACGGGCCAGACCCCGGAGGAAGCGCTGCCGCTCGGCTGGGGCGCCGTGATCCACCCGGACGACCTGCCCGGGCTGCTGCAGGCCTGGGAGCACGCACGGACGAACGAGGTCGTCTATGACACCGAGGCGCGGCTGCGCCGCCACGACGGCGAGTATCGCTGGTTCCTGATTAGGGCGGAGCCGATGCGCGACGGCACCGGCAAGGTCGTCGGCTGGCTCGGCAGCGACAGTGACATCCACGACCGCCGTCAGGCCGAGGACGACCGCCGTCAGGCCGAGGACGACCTCCACCGGGCGCGCGAACAACTGCGCCTTGCGGTCGAGTCGACCGGGACCGGCATCTTCGACTACGACCTCGTCGCCGACAGCCTTGTCTGGGACGCCCGAACCCTTGCCCTGTTCGGACTGCCGCCCGAGGCGGCAGTGAGCTACGACACCTTCCTCGTCGGCCTCCATCCCGACGACCGCGACTGGGTCGACGCGGCGGTGAAGGTGGCTATCGACCCGGCCGGACCCGGGACCTACGACATCGCCTTCCGGGTGATCGGCTTGTCGGATAGGGTCGAGCGCTGGGTGGCGGCCAAGGGGCAGGCCTTCGTCGAGGGGGGGCGGACCGTCCGGTTCATCGGCACGACGCGCGACGTGACAGCGAGCCGCCGGGCCGAGCAGGCCCTGCGCCAGGCCGAGGAGCGCTACAGGCTGGCCGCCCGGGCCACCAACGACGCTATCTGGGATTGGGACCTCGCCACGAACCACGTGAGCTGGAACGAGGCGCTCCACACCGCCCACGGGCATGCGCCCGACGCGGTCGAGCCGACCGGGGACTGGTGGATCGGTCACATCCACACCGACGACCGCGAACGCGTCGACCGCTCGATCCACGCGATCATCGACGGTGACGGGACGGCATGGAGCGACGAGTACCGCTTCCGGCGCGCGGACGGCACCTACGCCGACATTCTCGACCGCGGCTACGTGCTGCGTGACGCGGCCGGCCGGGCCTTGCGGATGATCGGCGCCATGTTCGACATCAGCGAGCGCAAGCGGGCCGAGGAGTACCAGCGGCTACTGACGGGCGAGCTGCAGCACCGGGTGAAGAATACGCTGGCGTTGGTCCAGGCCATCGCCGCCCAGACCTTCCGCAACGTCACCGACACAGAAGCCGCGCGCGAGGCTTTCTCCGCCCGCCTGATCTCGCTCGGGCGGGCGCACGACATCCTGACCCAGGCGAGTTGGACGGAGGCGCCCATCGCCGAGGTCGTGGAGGGCGCGCTCTCGGTTCACCGCGGCGGGGCGGCGTCCCGGATCCGCGCCAGCGGCCCGAACGTGCCCCTTGCCGCCAAGCCGGCCCTTGCCCTGGCGCTGGCCCTGCACGAGCTCGCCACCAACGCGGCCAAGTACGGGGCGCTGTCGAACGAGGCCGGCACGGTCGACCTGCGTTGGCACGTCGTGCACGAGGGCGGGGCGCCCCGCTTCTGCCTGACCTGGTCCGAGCAGGGCGGCCCTCCGATCCTGGCGCAACCGACGCGTCGCGGGTTCGGCTCGCGCCTGATCGAGCGCAGCTTCGCGGCCGAGGTCGGCGGCGACGTCAGGCTGACCTACGCCCAAACCGGGCTCGCCTGCCGCCTGGAAGCGCCCCTGGCCTCGATGCAGGAGGCGGGCGGCGACGAGGCGGCGGCCTGAGGTCGGCATTGTTCCGGCGTCCTCGACCTGAGAAGGTCGCGGACGATGGAGCCGCCAACCGAGCTCACGGCGACAGCCGTCGTCCCATCAGCCGTTTCTGGCTTTGCCAGGTTGGCGACCTTGCGCAGCAGGCGCGACAGGTCCTCGACCGAGTAGGGCTTGTGAAGAAGCTCGAAGCCGTACGTGCCGTTCCGGGCAAGGACGTGACTGTAACCCGAGGCCAGCAGGACGGGCAGGTCGTGATGGCGGCGTCGAATCTCGTGAGCGAGGTCGATGCCGTTCATGCCCGGCATCACCACGTCCGAGAACACGACGTCGAAGCGTTCGGCATCTCGCTCCAGCTCGGCCAACGCCTGCTCCGCGTTCGTGGCCCAGACGGTCCGGTAGCCGAGCTCGGACAGGGTTTGGGGCGCGAATGTCCCGACGTCGATCATGCGCATCGGCGCGCCATCGGGGGCGCGGGTCAACTGGGCGCGGATATGCACCCAGCGGACGTCGCCGGAAGGGGTCAGCGCCCGGTACTCGATGTCGTAATCGCATCCGGTCTGGATGGTGCGCGCGACGGCGGCGCCCATCCGATCCCGGTCATCCGGATGGACGGCGGCGCGAAGCGCCTCGTAGGGGAACGGTTCGTCGGGATCGCGGTCGAAGGTCCTGCGGCACGCCGCGGAGGTGGTCATCTCGCCGCTCGCAAGGTCGAGGCGCCAGACGCCGATGCTCCCCGCGTCGAGGGCGAAGCGAAGTTCGGCCATCTCGTCCAGCCGGTCCTCGCCGGCGACGGAAAATTGAGCCGGCGTCATGAACACCCGCGGGTGTTCACGCCGTGCACTTGGGCGGCCAGGGCCCGGAAGCACGGCCCCAGGGGTGAATCGGAAGCGGGCTACGAGGCGGCGTGAGCGACATGGCACAACAATTCAGGGTGCGGGCGACGCGTCAAACGTCCCGAACCTCGGCACGGGACGGATCAAGGGCACTCGGTCGGGTTACGGCATGCCGCCGCGGTCCGATACCAGCCGCAGGCCCAGGGCCGGGCGCTCCGTGAGGGCGAAGGCGACCTTGCGTTCGAGCTCGCCGTCCCGGTACGGCTTGAGGACGACCGCATCCGCCCCATGGGCGCCGGCCTGCGTCAGGGCCGTGGTGTCGGCGAATCCCGTGACGAACAGCACCGGCATCGCTGGCCAGCGCTTGCGAATCTCAAGGGCCGCCTCGGCGCCGTTCATGCCCGGCATGGCGAAGTCGAGCACGACGAGGTCGACGCACGGGTCCGCCTCCAGGGAGGCCAGCGCCTGCAGGCCCGAGGCCGCCTCGCGCACCTCGTGCCCGGCCTCCGAGAGCCTAGTCACGGTGACCTCCCGGACCTCGGCGTCGTCGTCCACGACAAGGAGCGTCGGGCGGCCACCCGGCGGATGCGTCCGCGTGCAATCGATCGGCGCGGCCTTTGCCGTAGCGGCCGGCTCCCCCTCGATCCGGGGCAGGTAGACTTTGATCGAGGTGCCCTCGCCGAGCGTCGTGTCGATGCGGATGCCGCCGCCCGACTGCTTCACGAACCCGAAGACCTGCGCCAGCCCGAGGCCGGAGCCCTTACCGACCTCCTTGGTCGTGAAGAACGGCTCGAACACTCGGGCGAGCACCTCTGGCCGCATGCCGGTCCCTGTGTCGCTTACGGCCACCATGACGTACTCGCCCGGCTGGGGCTGCTCCGGCCGGCTTGGGGCGCCGGTGACGATGACGTTGGCGGTCTCGATTGTGAGGCGCCCGCCCACCGCCATCGCGTCGCGGGCGTTGATGGCCAGGTTCAGGATGACGAGCTCGATCTGCGTCGCGTCGACCAGCGCTGGCCACAGGTCGGCCTGCAACGTGGTCTCGATCTGCACCGCCCCGCCGATGGAGCTCTGCAGAAGGTCGCGCATCGAGGCGACGGTGTCGTTCAGGCCGACGGGCGTCGGCTCCAGCCGCTGGCGGCGCGAGAAGGCGAGAAGTTGTGCCGTGAGGCGGGCGCCGCGGTCGGCCGCCCCCTTCATCATCGCGAGCCGGCGCTTCGAGCGGTCGTCCGAGACCGCACGCTCCAGGAACTCAATGTTGCCGGAGATGACGGTGAGCAGGTTGTTGAAGTCGTGCGCGACTCCGGAGGTCAATTGCCCGACCGCCTCAAGCCGCTGGTTCAGCCGCAGGGCGTCCTCGACCCGCTCGCGCTCGCCGATCTCGCGCTTCAGTTCGGCGTTGGCCTCGGCGAGCTCGCGGGTCCGCTCGGCGATGCGCGCCTCCAGCGTCTCGTTGAGGGCTTGAAGGGCGGTCTCGGCCGCGCGTCTGTCGGTGCGACCGCGCGCTTCAGTCAAGGCGCGCACGACGGTGCGGGCCATGCGATCGAGGCGCTGCTTGGTGACGTAGTCGGTGGCGCCGTTCTTCAGCGCCTCGACCGCTACTTCCTCGCCGAGCGTCCCCGAGCAGAAGATGAACGGGATGTCCGGGCACTGCTCGCGGGCGATGCCGAGGGCGCTGACGCCGTCGAAGGTCGGCAGGACGTAGTCCGCCAGGATGAGGTCGTGCCGGCCGGGCAGCGCCGTCGCGGCGAACGCGTCGCGCGTCATCACCCGCTCGATCACGAACGGGTGGCCGAGGTTGTCCAGCTCGGCCTCGATGAGCTCCGCGTCGAGGTCGCTGTCCTCCAAGTGCAGGATTCGCAGCGGACCGGCGGAGGGTCCGATCACCCGTTCGATGGCCAGCCTCCCTTGTGCGGTGGCGCCTCGTTGAGCAGCGCCCAGAAGACGCCGAGCTCCTTGATGGCGGCGAAGAACTCGTCGAAGGCGACCGGCTTCACCACGAAGGCGTTCACCCCGAGGTCGTAGGAACGGACGACGTCGGTTTCCTCGCGGGAGGAGGTCAGCATCACCACCGGGATGCCGCGGGTTACAGGATCGCCCTTCACCTTCGCGAGCACCTCAAGACCGTCGACCTTGGGCAGCTTGAGGTCGAGCAGCACCACCGCCGGGTCCTGGACCTGCCGGTTCTCGTGTGGCCCGCGGCGGTAGATGAAGTCGAGCGCCTCCGCCCCGTCGCGGCAGATGACGATCTGATTCGCGAGCTGGCTCGATTCCAGCGCCGCTAGGGTCAGCTCGATGTCGTTGGGGTTGTCCTCGACGAGGAGGATCGGCTTCAGGCCGGCCATGTCAGCGTGCCTCCTCTCGGAGCGGTAGGGTGAAGGTGAAGGTCGCTCCCTCGCCGAGCCTGCCGTCGGCCCAGGCCCTGCCGCCGTGGCGCTCGACAATGCGGCGCACGTTGGCGAGCCCGATGCCGGTGCCCTCGAACTCCTCGACCCGGTGCAGGCGCTGGAATACTCCGAACAGCTTGTCGACGTAGGCCATGTCGAAGCCGACGCCGTTGTCGCGCACGAAGAATACCGCCTCGCCATCCTGCGGCGGCAGGCGCCCGATCTCGATGACCGCCTCGGGCCGGTCGCGGGTGTACTTCACAGCGTTCGAGAGCAGGTTCTCGATGACGAGCCGCAGCATGAACGGGTCGGCGTAGACACGCCCGAGCGCGCCGACTTCCCAGCGGACGGCCCGCCCTGGGGCGACGTCGCGCTCGACCTTGCGGCGCACCTCGTCCACCAGGGGGTTCATCTCGCCCGAGTTCTTATTCAGGGCATGCCGGCCCATCTGCGAGAAGGTCAGCAGGTTGTCGACCAGCGTCCCGGCCGAGAGGGCGGCCTCGATGATGGTGTCGACGTAGTGCCGGCCCTTCTCGGAGAGGTTCTGACCCTCGCGGGTTTTGAGCAGGTTCGAGTAACCGACGATGTGCCGGAACGGCGCCCGCAAGTCGTGGCTCACCGAGTACGAAAAGGCCTCCAGCTCCTTGTTCGAGCGCTGGAGCTCCTCGCTCATCGCGGCGAGCTCCTCGGCCCGGCGCAGCACGATGCCGAGCACCGAGGCGCGCAGGTCCTTGGCCGCCTCGACCTCCGGGACGGACCATGGCAGCGACCGGCCCTGCACCGTCTCCTTCCAGATCTCGAAGGACTTGCGCGGGTGCAGGCGGTCCGGCCCGCCTTGCGGGTCCGGCACCGCCGGCTTGACCGGATTGCCGCCCCACTTGACCGTCCGGACCACCTCGGGCCTGAACCACAGGATGTAGCTCGCGTACTTCTTCGAGATAGAAATCGCGAGGAGCCCGCTGGCCCGGTCCGCGTAGGCTTCCGCCCCGGGGATGGCCTCCGACAGGGCCTCGGACCCGTAGACCTCGTCGGTGTCGCCGCGCGCCGACAGCCAATCGTACATGGCCCGCACATCTCGCTCGTCCGGCGTCGTGCCCATGAGCCGGCAGCGGTCCGCGGTCACGACGGCCGCGCCGGCGGCGTTCACCAGGGCGATGACGTCGTCAGGATGGTTGAGGAGGCCGTCGACGAAGCTGTCCTCCTCCGCCATGAACCCGAGGAGTCGCGCCTGCACCTGCCCGAGGGCCAACCGCTGCTCGGCCTGGGCGCCGCGCTCGCGCGCCGAGAGTTGCAGGGCAAAAATCTGGGTGAGCACGTCGCAGGCGTTGCGGGCGTGCAGCGGCACGCGCTTGGGCTCGGCGTTGTGGCAGGAGATCAAGCCCCACAGGGCGCCATCGATCAGGATGGACACCGACATGGAGGCCATCGTGCCCATGTTGCGCATGTACTCGACGTGGACCGGCGAGACGGAGCGCAGGACGGACTGGCTGAGGTCGAGCGGCTTACCCGAGGGCGTCGCCGCTGGCCGAATCGGCACGGGCGCGTAGCCCGCGTCCGGGATGATGCGCATGCGGTTGCGGCGGTAGAGCTCGCGCGCCTGGGCCGGGATGTCCGAGGCCGGGAAGCGCAGGTCGAGGTAGCTCGGCAGCGCACCGTTGCCATCCTCGGCCAGCACGGTGCCGTGCCAGTCCCGGTCGAACCGGTAGACCAGCGCCCGGTCGAGGCCGGTGACGGCGCGGATATCCTCGGCGACGAGCTGGCAGAGTTCCTCGACGCCCCGAGCTGCGTGCAGCCGCTCGACGAAGGTGCGCAGCCGCGGCGTGAGCACATCGAGTCCAAGGTCCGTTGCCGCGGCGTCGACCTCCTCCAGTTCCAGCACCACCAGACCATCGACGCGGTGCGCCGCGACCTCGTAGGTCAGGCGCGCGGCGTCGGACGTGAGCGTCACGGTGCGGAGGTAAGCTGCGCCCGTTTGCTGGCCGGCATCGTCGAGATGGCGACGGACGATGGCCGCGAGGTGCGGGAACACCGCGTCGAGGGCCATGCCGACGACCGCCTCGGCCGGGGCGTTGGCGCTGGCCTGCACGACGGTCAGGGACGGCGGGTCGAGGACGAGAAGGAAGCCGTGCGGCTGGACGCTGCCGACGACGTGGATCGGCTCGCGGTCGCATGCCGTGAGGTCGACCCGCTGCTGGACCTGTTCGCTCGGCTGGCTCAAGGAGATCGCATCCCGGTGTGGGCCGGATGCGGACCCTCGGGCTCCTTTCACCAGCGCGCTTCCAGGCTCCATATAGTCACAAAGCACCGATACGGAACTTGTCCCTGGCGCTTGGGTCCCGGTTCAATCTGTCGCGCGCCGGTCTTCCCCGGTCTCGGCTTGACCGTTCGACCCGTCATCGACACGCTCCCGCCATGCCACCGGGTACAGACGACCGCATCCGCGCGGAGGCTCTTGCCGGCTACGCGATCCTCGATACGCCGCCGGAGCCTGCCTTCGACGACATCGCCCTGCTCGCCTCCCAGGTGTGCGGGACGACGATGGCGTTGGTCTCGCTCGTCGACGAGGACCGCCAGTGGTTCAAGGCGCGTATCGGCTTCGCGGCATGCGAGACTGACCTGGCCCGGTCGGTGTGTGTCCACGCCATCGCCGAGACTGGCCTCACGGTCATCCCGGACCTCGCCAGCGATCCCCGCACCCGGGCCACCCCGGTCGTGACCGATCCGGGCGGCCTGCGCTTCTACGCGGGCGCGCCCCTCGCGACCGCGGAGGGCGTGGCCATCGGCACCCTGTGCGTGCTCGACACCGTCCCGCGACCCGACGGCCTGACGCCGGACCAAGCCTCCGGGCTGGCGATGCTTGGCCGGCAGGTCATGGCGCAACTCGAACTGCGCCGCTCGGTCGCCGACCTCGCCGTCAGGACCGCGAGACTGCGCGAGAGCGAGAGCCGCCTGCGCACCGTTTTCCAGACCATCTACCAGCTGCAAGGACTCCTGAGCCCCGAGGGCACCGTCCTCGACGTCAACGAGACGGCCCTGAGAGCGGTGGAACGGCGGCTCGACGAGGTCGTCGGCAAGCCGTTCTGGGAAGGGCCGTGGTTCGCGGCGACGCCGGGATTGCCCGACAGGCTACGGGCCTCGGTGGCGGCTGCGGCCGCCGGTTCCACCGTCCGCGAGGAGATCGAGGCACGGCTGCCGGACGGGATGCGGACCTTCGAGCTCGCGCTCCTCCCGGTGCCGGGACCCGACGGCGCCACCACCCTCGTGGTGGTCGAGGCCGTCGACCTGACCGAGCGTCGCGCCGCCGAGGGGCAGCTGCGGCAGTCCCAGAAAATGGAGGCGGTGGGACAGTTGACTGGCGGAATCGCACACGATTTCAACAATATGCTCGCGGTCATCGTCGGCAGCCTGAACCTGTTGGAGCGGCGGCTGGCCAAGGGCGAGACCGATGTCGGGCGCTATGTCGACGCCGCCCTGGACGGAGCGGGCAGGGCCGCCGCCCTGACCCACCGGCTGCTCGCCTTCTCGCGGCAGCAGCCCCTGGCGCCTGAGGCCATCGATGCGAACCGCATGGTGGCCGGGATGCACGACCTGCTGGTTCGCACGCTCGGGGAGGAGATTCGGGTCGAGACCGTGCTTTCGGCCGGACTGTGGAAGGCCCACGCCGATCCGAGCCAGTTGGAGAACGTGATCCTGAACCTTTGCGTCAACGCCCGGGACGCGATGCCGCTCGGCGGCCGGCTTACCATCGAGACCAACAACGCCCACGTCGATGACGATTACGGGCGCGAGCACGACATCGCGTCCGGGCAGTACGTGCTCGTGGCGGTGTCGGACACTGGCACCGGCATGGCCGCCGACGTGGTCGCCAAGGCGTTCGACCCGTTCTTCACCACCAAGGCGCCGGGCAAGGGCACCGGGCTCGGCCTCAGCCAGGTGTTCGGGTTCGTGCGGCAATCAGGCGGCCACGTGAAGATCTACTCCGAGGCCGGCCACGGCACGACGCTCAAGATCTACCTCCCGCGCTTCCACGGCCCGGAGGAGGCGCCGCCCGAAGCCCCGCGCCGGGCCGGACGCGGCTCGCACGGCACCGAGACCATCCTCGTGGTGGAGGACGACGAACGCATGCGCGCCTGCTCGGTAGAGTCCCTGCGGGAGCTCGGCTACGACGTCTCACACGCCCCGGGCGGCGCGGACGCCCTGCGCATGTTCGAGGCGGGACGGACCTTCGACCTGCTGTTCACGGACATCGTTATGCCCGGGATGACCGGGCGGCAGCTGGCCGACCTAGCGCTCGCCCAGGTGCCCAGCATGCGGGTGCTCTACACGACCGGCTACACCCGCAACGCGGTGGTCCATAACAGCGTGATCGACCCTGGTACCCACCTGCTGCCCAAGCCCTACGGCATCGACCAGCTCGCCGAGAAGGTTCGGACGGTCCTCGACGGCTGACACTCTTTGCGCTCCACGCGACGGTATCCTCCTCAGGCCGCGACGACCGGGATTTTCTCCGCCCGGGTCGTATGACGCGGCGAGCGCATCTTGAACCTGGTCAGCCATCTACGCGCCGGCGCGAACCCGGCGGCGGCCGGCACCACCGCCCCGCACCCGAAGCGGCGGTTCCCCGCGTTCAGCGCCGCACCCTGCTTGCGATCGATCAGGTCGAGCCCGGGCATCGCCCGCTGAGAGGGGTGGAGCGGCAGGAGGTCAGTCGTGACCACGCCGGCCTTTGATTAGCGGAAGCCGTCCCGCCGAGTTTTTTGGACGCCGCGCAGGGCGGCCATCACGAGCGAAATGACTGGAATGGGCGCTCAG